>JANYEL010000231.1 GCA_025363155.1 Moraxellaceae bacterium | reverse complement strand
TTTGTCGATTGCGCGTTCTGGTTCTGGAATATAAGTATCCAAAACATTAACCAGTTTAAGAACTGCTTCAACGCCGTAAGGACCAGTTCCACCGTTCAACGCTTCAAGTGCTGAACCACGGATGATTGGGGTGTCGTCGCCTGGGAAGTCATATTTTGACAACAGGTCACGAACTTCCATTTCAACGAGTTCTAACAATTCTTCGTCATCTACCATATCGCATTTGTTCAAGAACACAACGATATATGGAACACCAACTTGGCGTGACAACAGGATGTGTTCACGTGTTTGTGGCATTGGGCCGTCAGTTGCAGAACAAACGAGGATCGCGCCGTCCATCTGTGCAGCACCAGTGATCATGTTTTTAACATAGTCAGCATGGCCTGGGCAGTCTACGTGTGCGTAGTGACGGATTGGGCTATCGTATTCAACGTGTGCAGTGTTGATGGTAATACCACGTGCTTTTTCTTCTGGTGCTGAGTCGATTTCGCTCAGTGCCTTAACGTCGCCGCCGTATGCTTTTGCACAGTTCAGGCTGATCGCAGCTGTCAGAGTAGTTTTGCCATGGTCAACGTGACCGATGGTGCCGACGTTAACGTGCGGCTTATTACGTTCAAACTTGGCCTTCGCCATGAGAGTCTCCCTCGTTCACGTCGGATGTTTAATTTATCCGGCTTATTTAAATATTTTGCAAAACAGCACCATTGCCGCCCGCAAACTACAACATTACAAACCAACTTAATTCTTCAAAATTTCAAAACAACATCTAAATCTTAAGCTTTACACCAAAACAACAAGCAGGCACTCAGGCCTGCCAGTTAACAATTTTTACTTCAATTTTTCATGTTACAAATAATGGAGCTCTTATCCAGATTTGAACTGGAGACCTCTCCCTTACCAAGGGAGTGCTCTACCACTGAGCTATAAGAGCACAACTTGCTTTATAGGAGAGCAGAACAAGCTCAACAACAAAAACTATGCAACTTGTAATTTGGAGCGGGAGACGAGGGTCGAACTCGCGACATTCAGCTTGGAAGGCTGACGCTCTACCAACTGAGCTACTCCCGCACAACTGGTTACAACGTTTAACAAACTCGAATATGGTGGTGAGGGAAGGATTCGAACCTTCGAAGCTTTCGCGTCAGAGTTACAGTCTGATCCCTTTAACCACTCGGGAACCTCACCGACACTTGACTCACATTGAACTTAAGCAACATGAATCAAACAGCTTCAACAATATTATCAACACTTTCCAAGGCAAAATTTACGATTCACATAAACTGCAAATACATAAACTAAATATGGTGCCGGCACCAAGAATCGAACTCGGGACCTACTGATTACAAGTCAGTTGCTCTACCAGCTGAGCTATACCGGCTAAAAGTTTACATCAATAACTGCATCGAAGCGGGGTGCATTGTAACAGACGATTTTTCTGTGACAAGCCCCTTTCTTCAAAAAAACTAAAAAAGCAAACCGTTTGCTGATAATTCAACCGCTTTGATCACTGCGCGAGCTTTTATAAGTGTTTCATTCCATTCACTTGCTGGAACTGAGTCCGCAACAACGCCCGCGCCCGCCTGTACATGAACTTGTTGATCAGTAATTACGGCTGTACGAATCGCGATGGCCGTATCCATCTCACCATGCCATCCAAGGTAACCCACCGCGCCGCCAAACACACCTCGTTTCACAGGTTCCAACTCATCAATAATTTCCATGGCACGAATTTTCGGAGCGCCCGATAACGTTCCCGCAGGGAATGTCGCCTTAAACACATCTAACGCATCGAGTTCTGGTCGCACTTTCCCTTCAACATTCGATACGATATGCATCACATGCGAATATTTTTCAATGGTCATCCGCTCAGTGACTTTCACCTGCCCGATTTGACTCACGCGACCTGCATCATTTCGACCCAGATCAATCAACATCAGGTGTTCGGCAATTTCTTTTGCGTCGGCGAGTAAATCAGCTTCAAGCACCGCTTCCTCTTCAGGTGTTTTTCCACGAGGACGCGTACCTGCCAACGGACGTACAGTCACTATGCCATTTTCGAGTCGAGTCAAAATTTCAGGAGATGAACCGACCAGATGAAAGGGTTTCGCCTGCCCTTTTGCATCATCCAGTGTCACACCATCAACCAAAAACATATATGGCGAAGGATTTAAATGGCGTAAAGCTCGATAAACCGACAAGGCATCGCCATCAAATGGACTACTCATGCGCTGACTCGGCACAACTTGCATCACATCACCAGCCTTGATGTATTCCTGTATACGTTGCACATCCGACATAAACTTCTCATCACCTGTATGCGAGGTAAATACAGGTGCAGTATGTGGTTTTGCGATCAAATTCAACGGCGCTGCGAGTTGTTGCTCTAACTCATCTAATCTTTCAAGCGCACGCTCGTAAGCATTGGGCTCCAGACTATCCGCATGGGTAATCAGTGACAAAGTATCGCGCAAGCTATCAAAGACAATGACCGTATCCGATACCATTAACCAGATATCAGGGAGGTTAATTGGATCAGACTCAGGCACATTTTTTAATCGCGATTCAATATACCGCACCGAGTCGTAAGCAAAGTAACCCACTAAGCCACCTGTAAAACTAGGCAGCGCAGGTGTTTCTGAGACAGGCGGTGTTATGAAGGTTTTTTGAAAATCACGAATGAACTCAAACGGATCAGCGCACGCAATCGTTTCTAACGCCGCATTTGGATGTTGAACGCGCATTTCGCCTTGACGATACTGCAATACCGTTCCTGAGCCTAAACCGATAATTGAATAACGGCCCCAGCGCTCACCGCCATCGACAGACTCAAATAAATAACGCGTCCCACTTTGTCCACTCGCACGTAAACGCGCAAAAACCGACACTGGGGTATCAGTGTCAGCAAGGCGTTGGCGAAATACAGGGATATGGCGATAGCCAGCAGCAACCAGCCGTTCAAACTCGGAAAGGTTCATCATTTTATTTACTCATCTCAAATCAGGAAATCTCGGAAACGCTCGGCACAAATAGCGCAAACAAAAAGTATCACCACACGGTGAAACCTGTATTAGCGACGCCAGCGCAACCCGCCTGTTGGATAAGTCATGATGCTCTCTATAACAAAATAAGGAAAAACGGCTCTGAAGCGAGTCAGAACCGTTGACTAATTTATAATAATTCAACCAATGAATCAAGCACCAGATCAGGCTCACAATACGCAATCGGCTCACCATGATTGTAGCCATAACGCACGGCAATACAGGGAATGGAGGCTGCATGAGCGGATTCAATGTCGTTGCGTGAATCACCTATCATGACGGCTTGATTGGCTTTCACACCAAAATGCGCCAAAGCATGCAACATCGGCGCTGGATGCGGCTTACGATGTTCCAAGCTATCACCACCCAGAATTAACGAAAAATCACCAAGTAAGTTCAATGCTTTAAGCAGTTTCAATGTTGAAGCGTAAGGTTTATTGGTAATACAGGCGACATGAAGTTTTTGGTAATGACACCAATCGAGGAATTCGCGGACGCCTGCATAGACAGTACTATCGACACAGACTTCATCTTGATAATGTTTCAAAAAAGCAGTTAATAATTCATCGTGGCGCTCTTGTGCAATGCCGCGGCATTCGCGGACACACTGAATCAAACGACTCGCACCACGCCCGACCCACATTCGCACTTGCGCGTTTGTGACAGGATCAACACCAATATCATAAAGTGCAAAATTCACGGCGCGCATGATATCCGCCGCCGAATCAACCAAGGTTCCGTCTAAATCAAAAAATACCGCTTGAATCTGCTCAAAATGAGCAATCGTAACGCCTTTTTTTTCGCTGATCTGTGACATTTGAAACTCCTTGTTTCTGAAAGGCTCTCAATTACACATCATCTGCGACAAGACCGTTAAAGCGCGACTTGTGAAGGTGACGTTTTATTGAGTTGAATCATTAAGCAAGTTATGGAGATAAATCACTGTACTCACTTAGATACGGCCGTTGGTGTTGTTGTATTTTTTGTATCGTTTGATCGAGATGCAAAATTGGATCTAATGGCTGAAGTCAACGCAGGATTCACATCCGTCGCTGTTTTTGCATAAACCTGATTCACATTCAACGGCAAACGATTAAAGTTCCCTTTTGGATCGAGCTCTAATTGAAGGACTCGAATCTGGTTATAACGCTCTTGACTTAAACTGTCTACATTATTTCCGTCACGTAAGATGGTCGGTTGTAAAAAGATTAACAAATTATTCTTGGTATACGAACTTGCTTTCGAGCGGAATAACGCACCGATCAACGGAATGCGCCCCAAGCCAGGTACCTGATCAAGAGATTGATTATTATCATCTTGCATCATGCCACCAAGCACAATTGTTTGCTGATCATCAGCAAGCACTGTGGTTTTTACCGAACGTTTATTTGTCACCAAATCCGATGTCGCCGCACCTAAACTACTGGTCGGGGCGATAGAAGACACTTCTTGTTCCACCTCCAGACGCAAAGTGCCACCCTCACCGATGTGTGGCGTAACCTTGAGTGTGACCCCAACATCTTTACGTTCAACTGTGGTAAACGGTGTCGTTGTGCCACCGACCGAAGCGGACGTTGCGGTTGTACCTGTAATAAACGGAACATTCTGCCCAACGACCATTTCCGCTTTCACGTTATCCAATGCCATGACAGATGGCACGGAAATCAGATTTGCGCCACTGGTGGTATTAAGGGCATTCAGGACTGCGCCGTAAAAACTGGTTTGACCATTACTATTTGTTTTACTTGAACCAAAGCCTAGCAGTGCGCCTGCCGGTGCAGCAATCGAGGTATAGTTCTTAGTCGCAACGCCTGCTGCGATACTCGCCAAACTGGCACCACCATTGGTAAAGTTAATTAAGCCAACACCGCTCGACGAATTACCCAGCGCCCATTGCACGCCAAGTTGTTCGACGTTACTACCTGACACTTCCACAATCGCAGCTTGAATCAGCACTTGCGCACGGCGCACATCGAGTTGATCAATGGTACTGGCAATCTGACGCATCATGGCTGGATCAGCTTTGACGACGATGGAATTCAGCTCTTCATTAGCAATGATATTCACACCATTCACAGAAAAAACCGTTGGCGCACTATTACTACTGCTTGAACTGCTACTAGAACTGGTTGAATTCGTATCAGTAGTAGAGCTGTTTGTTGTTGAGCTCGGAGAATAGCTGCTAGATTTATTCGCACTGCTGCCGCTACCTGCCAAAAGCCCTTGCAACATGGTTGCCATTGATTTTGCACTGGCGTTTTTTAAGCGAAAGACCCGCATGCCACCCAACGTGTCGCTTGGCGCAACATCCAGTTGCTTAACCAACGCTTTGATGCGTTGACGAGCTTTGTCATCGCCTTTGACCAATAAGCGATTGCTACGACTATCGGCAATGATGCGTAACCTTGAACCGCGCACATCCTTCACTGCCGAGGTTGAAATCAATGAATCAATCTGAGTCATGATGTCATCGACATTGCTTTCTTTGAGCGGAATAATCTCTAATTTATCATCCGCACCACCATCAAGTGAGCGTACCAATTCAGTCAATTGCTGAATGCTTTGCGCACGATCAGACACGATCAGTGCATTGGTTCCCGGTACTGCTGCGAGATGCGCAAACTGAGACATCAGCGGACGTAATGCAGGAACAAGATCATTCGGATTGGTGTTGTCGAGCCAAATGACACGAGTGACAACCCCTTCACCGCGTGATTTATTGCGGAAGTCAAATGGCACACCTGATTGCTTGGCGTTCACATCAGGGACGAGCTTAATGGTATTGCCTGATGGAATCGCCACCACGCCATTGACGTTCATCACGCCTTGGAATAATTCATACACTTCATCGCGATTCAAAGCTTTATTCGAAATGACCGTAATGTTGCCCTTGACGCGTGGATCGACAGCAAAGTTTTTGCCAGTAATGTCAGCCACTTCAGAGACAAAGGCATTGATATCAGCATTCAGCAGGTTAATTTTCCATGTTTGTGCAAACGCAGGAAACGCCAACATCGTCAATAAAGGCACAGCAAGCCAAGAAGTTGATCGACGGGTGGTTTTAAACGTTGGCATCATGTCAGGCAAATCCATTGGCTTTGATATTGATAATTGTGTCGGTAAGACGTTGGTCTTTTTCATTTTAATCTTCAAAACTTGATACTCTTCATCATGAGGCTTCGCTTAAAAGTTCTGCTGTATGGTCAAGGTTTGCTCACCGCGCTGTATTTGTACTTGAGCATTCCGACTTTGCTGAACTTGCTGTAATAATTGCGCATCAGTGGTCGGATTCCCAACAGGCTGCCCATTGACCGAAATAATCTTATCACCCGCACGTAAGCCCATTTGCGCGCGAACGTTGGGGGAGACATTATTGGTGACTTCGTAGCCTTTGCCGCCTGCGGTAGACAATCCCATCTGCCCAAGATAAGCACTTGGATTGGTTTTCATTTGCTGAATCGCATTACTCAACGCAGCTTGCGCCTGCTGATTATCATTTTGCGCAGGCACCGCTTGACCCGCAACTGGCGCATTACCAATTGCGGAGGCATTGCTATCGCCGAATTTGAGTTGCTGCATTGACCCATCATCACCTTGCAGGGTCACTTGGTTCCAACTGACCGCAGATAACTGGTAACTAGTGCCTTCAATCTTCTGACCGACACGATAGCGAAGCGAAGCATTATTGACATTAATCACTGCGGCCGAACGACTAGCAGGTTGTGCAACAAACACCCCTTCTAACGTCATTGGCACATTCGGTTGTGAAGGTGCGCCACTGGCAGAGCTATTTTCGGCAAAGAGTTTAAAGCCAATCACATTGGGAATATTGGTGGTTGAACCACCGCCCAGCGTAACCATCCGCGCCTGAGGCGCAGTGGGCGGTGTGATAAGCAGCCAGAACACACTGGCAAGCTGCCAACATAACCAACCGATCGTCAGAAACAACAACCACGGAGCAATATTTTCTAATTTTGAAAATGAGAATAGTGTGGGGCGAATTTTCGTTAAACGTCTAACCATTTACATTGCCCCCAAAGTATTTAAGGGCTGACGCAATGAAATCACCGCGGTATCCAGTCCAGCTTGACCATGATAACCCGCGACATTCAACAGTAAGCGTTGCGTCAATTGCACATCAATCATCATATTTTTCTGAGCATCCGACTGTGGGGACAGATAAAAATCGCCCATTCGTTCTTTTTGTCCATTGGTCAGTGCGAGGTGTAAGCGCTCTTTATCCAGCGAAATATTACCCAACAATGGCGGAAGTGTCGCACGCTCGGTACGACCTTCATAAGGATAGCTAATCAGCCCGCCTCCCCAGCTCAACTGCCCTTCGACTGTAGAGAATGCTTGGCTGGTCGATTGATTGACGGAAACATCTTTGATCATCAGCGGACTGCTTGGCCATTGCCATGGCAGGACGGCTTGTAAGGTATCAGGTTGAACGCGACCATTCAGCGCATCGACAGACCAATGTTTAAGACCTTTGGAGACAATACCTTGTAGTTCGGTGTCGCCTGTTTTTAAGCTGACATCCGCGCTTAAACGTAATAATAACAGCGTCCACGGACGAGCTTGCCATGAGACCACGCCCTGTACATTTTGATAATGCCAATCACCTTGTCCCCGCCAGATATTACCGCTGACATTATCCAGGTAAGGATTGCTCGGCATGACACGCGCCAAAATCCACGCCGCAGGCAATTGCAAGACGATGAAAGACAACAGCATGACAAACGCAACTGCCCACCAATATCCACTTGGTCGATTTTTTTTATTCAACGGCGCAACTCGGCTCACAAACCACTCACCCAAAATAATGACATCCCTATTCCCGATTATGCGCAATATTTATGACAAACAACATCCCTTAAATGCATTCTACTATAGGACATTACCGCCCACACACCAAACTACAACATCGTTAATTTTCTCAAAGCTCATCCAGATATAAAAAACACCCGATAGATTCGAGTGTTTTTTAATCATTCATTCCACTTTCAATAAAATTAGTTAGATCAGAAAGTCTTCTTTCTTTGCGCCCTTCACAATCTTTGCTGCCAACCAACGCGGTGCTTTGCCACGACCAGTCCAAGTTTCGCTGGTGTTTTGTGGATTGCGATAACGTGCTTCGACTGGCTTACGCGATGCGGATTTAGATTTAGTACGCGCACCTTTTTCACGCCCAGCGGCAATCAGCTCTTCCAAAGACATATTCAAATCGCGCGCAATTTTTACGATTTGGGCATAACCTTCTTTAATCGCATCAACCTGTTTAGTTTCAACCAAATTTTTTGCTTGGCTAATCACACGTTCAAGTTCAGCAACAGATAGGTGGCTTAGATCAGTACTCATAATTTATTCCATCAATGTAAAATATATGAATCGAACGAAAACAAAATAGAAAAAACAAACAGCAATAATCAAACACATGTTTAAAATATTATCTTTACCGCCTCACCACGATATCCATATCCATGAACAACAAGGCTTTTTATAAAAATAACATACAACACGCTTGTTATGAATCATATACGAAGAAACTCAAAAAACAATATAACACCGATTATTTTTTTCATAAAAAAACGCTCTTTAACTCAAACGAATTAAAGAGCGTCATTTTTCACTGATATTACCCAACATTATGGTCTAGGTAATATGCATAGATTAATTAGAACGGTAGATCATCATCTAAATCATTTGGTGAATAACTGCTTTGTGCTGGAGCACTTGCCGCTGGTTTAGCAGGAGCACTTTGGCTAGCTTGGAAAGGCTCATAATCACCTTGGCTTTGTCCGCCGCCTTGACCACCTTTGCTATCCAACATCTGCATAGAATCGCCACGAACTTCGGTACTATAACGTTCCACACCTTCTTTGTCAGTCCACTTACGAGTACGCAGGCTGCCTTCAATATACACTTTGCTACCTTTCTTGAGATATTGCTGAGCAATTTCACCAAGACGATTATTCAGAACGATACGATGCCATTCTGTTTCTTCTCGTGGTTCACCGGTATTTTTATCTTTCCAGCTTTCACTGGTAGCAATTGAGAATTGTGTGACTGAACCACCATTTGGAAATGATTTTGTTTCAGGATCACGACCCAAAGTACCCACCAGAATTACTTTATTTACACCACGCATAGCGACTTTCCTCATTCGATTACTTAATTTTAAGTTCGGAAACTGTAAACTACGGCGGGGAAAAAAGCATCCCATTTAGAAAAATAAAGTTCTTTAAATTTGAACATTTTGACCTAAGAGATTTGATAGTTGTGTGCGAGTGGACTCATTCATTTTAGTTTTATCAATTTTTAAATAAGCAACGCGTTGTTCGAGTAAAACGACGACATCGTCAATACCATCAATGTCTAACAGATTAACAACCCAGTCATTCACACCATGCGGCTTATCAGAATGATCAGGCAAACGCACCGCCAAACTCGACAAATACGGCGGCGACATGAGTTTTGCTGCAACGATCAACCAAGCACAGGCAACGCCAGCCAGAATCGCCCAACTGACTTGCGAATTGAGATGCGTCAACAACTGCCCACCTAAAACACCGCCGAAGAATGCACCGAGGAATTGACTGGATGCATTGACGCCCATTGCCGTGGCTTTCGCCGCAACTGGTGCGCGCTTGGCCAGCCATGATGGCAGTAAAGCCTCCAAAGTATTAAAGGCAATAAAAAATAGTCCAATCCCAACCAGCAAACCCACGCGATTCTGATCAAAGATGGTCAGAATCACTAATGAAGCAGCAATCAGCCCAACGCCACTGACAAAAATGCGGCGCATTCTACGTTTGGCTTCCGCCACGATAATGGCTGGTATCGCTAAAATAAAACCGAACAACAATAATGGTAAATACACCCAGCCATGTTCAGGTACGGGAATATGTGCGTATTCGACCAATTGACTCGGGATTAATACAAAAGCCGCGGTCATTAATAAATGCAGACTGAAAATCGAGAAATGCAGGCGATTTAAATCTGGCAGCTTAAGAATGGAATGGAGTTGTTTTTTGATACCTAAAGGATTTTGAGTCAATGCACGGATCGGCGTCGGCACGATGAGCAATAAACCCATTGCCAATATCCCCGCAATCGATGTTAACCAAAACAAGCCCGACAAACCGACTTTATGGGTCAATATCGGCCCTAAACTAAACGCGATAATAAAGGACAGCGCGATGCTCATCCCCATCGCAGCCATTGCCTTACCACGATGTTCTTCACGCGTAACATCGGCGAGCAATGCCATAACGACCGCTGACACAGCGCCACCGCCCGCAATAGCTCGACCTAAAATGACACCCCAAATCGAAGTTGAATTCGCGGCAACCGCGCCACCAATTGCGAAAATCAGTAGACCAACGACAATGAGCGGTTTTCGAGAAGTTCGATCAGCCAGCAAGCTGACAGGAATTTGCAGAAGCGCCTGCGACAAGCCGTAAATACCGATGGCTAAACCAATGAGTGCAGGCGTTGCCCCCGTATAGGATTGTCCATAAATTGCAAACACGGGCACAATCATAAACAGACCCAACATTCGCAAGGCAAAGATACTGCCTAGCGCGAATGTTGCCCGTAACTCTGAGGAATTCATAAAAAACCTAAAACGAAAGCGTGAAAAATGGATGGCGCATTATACGCTGAATCAAATGCCTGCCATTACATCTCTTTTTTATATGATTTATTCAGTAATCAATACTCACATTACCCTTGTTTTACGTCACAATTGCTTCATCTATAATGCTTGATTAATGTTGTTTTAAAGTCAAAAGTAAAATCCTCCCTAACCCTCCTTTTTCTAGGGAGGGGATAGAGCTCCTCCCTTTGCAAAGGGAGGTTGGGAGGGATTTGCTTTTGATCTTAATTTTATTCGCCTACAATCAAAACCAAATTTCAAAACCTGCGTTCCGCCCCACGAGTAAAAAAACGATGAGTAATCAATAATGAGTCAAAGTTATATCCGTATTCGTGGCGCACGCACGCATAACCTGAAAAACATTTCGCTCGATATTCCTCGCGATAAATTTGTCGTGATTACAGGGCTGTCTGGCTCAGGTAAATCCTCATTGGCGTTTGATACGTTGTACGCAGAAGGCCAGCGTCGTTACGTTGAAAGCTTGTCGGCTTACGCACGCCAATTCCTTTCGCAAATGGATAAACCAGAAGTCGATAGCATCGAAGGATTGTCGCCAGCGATTGCGATTGAGCAAAAATCAACGAGCCATAACCCGCGTTCAACCGTTGGCACGATCACTGAAATCTACGATTATTTGCGCCTGCTGTATGCGCGCGTCGGTACGCCGTATTGCCCTGAACATGATTTACCGATGGTTGCGCAAACCGTCAGCCAAATGGTTGATAGCGTCAAAGCCATGCCCGAAGGCACGGCGCTCATGCTGATGGCACCTGTCGTCCGTGATCGTAAAGGCGAACATGCACTGTTGTTTGAACAACTCCGCGCGCAAGGTTTTGTCCGTGCACGTGTTGATGGCGTTTTGGTTGATTTAGATGATGTCACTGATTTAGACAAAAAGAAAAAACATACCATTGAAGTGGTGATTGACCGTTTTAAAGTCCGTGAAGATTTGGGTAATCGTTTGGCGGAATCGTTTGAAACGACGCTACGTTTGGGTGATGGCTTGGCGCTGCTCAGTTGGATGGATACCAATGAAGACGGCAACATACATCCTGATCAAACCTTTTCATCACGCCATAGCTGCCCGACCTGTGATCGCGCTGTCGGTGATTTAGAACCGCGTTTATTCTCTTTTAATAATCCTGCTGGCGCGTGTACTGTTTGTGACGGTTTAGGTCATCGCAGTCATTTCACCGCAGAAAAGCTAGTTCACAATCATGAATTATCGCTGAATCAAGGTGCGATTCGCGGTTGGGATAAGCAACGTCCGTATTATTTTAGAATGCTGACCACTGTTGCCGAGCATTATCAAATTGATATGGATGCACCTTGGCAATCACTAGATGAGACCAAACAAGGCATTATCTTGCAAGGTTCTGGGCGCGATAAAATTGATTTCCATTACACCGATGAGCGTGGTCGTAATCAAAAACGGACGATGGTGTTTGAGGGTGTATTGCCGTATTTAGAGCGTCGTTATAAAGAAACGGAAAGCAATTTAGTGCGTGATGAACTGGCGCAATACTTATCCAATGCACCGTGCGATGTGTGTGCAGGTTCACGTCTAAATGAGATTGCGCGTAATGTGAAAGTAGCTGATGTGGCATTGCCTGAAATCGTGCAAAAGTCGATTGGTGCAGCAGCGCTGTATTACCAAGACTTACAACTTTCTGGTGCAAAAGGCGAAATCGCTGATAAGATTTTTAAAGAGATTCGTGAGCGTTTGCAGTTCTTGGTGAGCGTGGGTTTGAACTATTTAAGCCTCGCACGTTCCGCTGATACCTTGTCAGGCGGTGAAGCACAGCGTATTCGTTTGGCATCGCAAATCGGCGCGGGTCTCATGGGCGTGATGTATGTGCTCGATGAACCATCGATTGGTTTGCATCAACGCGATAATGAACGCTTACTCGGCACTTTGGTTCGTTTACGCGATTTGGGGAATACCGTTCTTGTTGTTGAACATGATGAAGATGCGATTCGTGCCGCTGACCATGTGATTGATATTGGGCCAGGTGCGGGCGTGCATGGCGGGCAGATTATTGCTGAAGGCACGATGGCGGATATCATCGCCCACCCTGATTCATTGACGGGTCAATATTTGTCTGGTCGTATGAAAATTGCCGTACCAACCAAACGCCACCCAGTTGACCCTGAAAAAATGCTCACGCTCACAGGCGCAATTGGTCATAACCTGCAAAACGTGACGTTGAAATTGCCAATTGGTTTAATGACCTGTGTAACGGGTGTTTCAGGTTCAGGTAAATCAACTTTGATTAACCGCACACTGTTGCCGCTTGCTGCGACGCAATTAAATGGCGCAACAACACTGACTGCCGAAAAGCATGAATCGATTGATGGTTTGCAATATCTTGATAAAGTCGTCGATATTGACCAAAGCCCGATTGGACGTACGCCGCGCAGTAATCCAGCGACCTATACAGGTTTGTTTACGCCTATTCGTGAATTGCTCGCGCAAACGCCAGAATCGAAAGCACGTGGTTATATGCCAGGTCGCTTCTCGTTTAACGTCAAAGGCGGTCGTTGCGAAGCTTGTGAAGGCGATGGCGTGCTGAAGGTTGCAATGCACTTTTTGCCTGATATGTATGTGCCATGCGACGTGTGTCATACCAAACGCTATAACCGCGAAACGCTTGAAGTCTCTTATAAAGGTAAGAACATCAGCGACATTTTGGATATGACGGTTGAAGATGCCAATGAGTTCTTTGCCGCGATTCCAACGATTGCTCGTAAATTGGAAACGCTCATTCAAGTGGGTTTGGGTTATATCCGTTTAGGTCAAGCGGCAACCACACTATCTGGCGGTGAAGCGCAACGCGTGAAACTGGCGAAAGAATTGGCTAAACGCGATACAGGTCAAACCCTCTATGTGCTGGATGAGCCGACGACAGGTTTGCATTTCCATGATATTGCCAAGCTGCTCGAAATCCTGCATCACTTGCGCGACAAGGGAAATACGATTGTCGTGATTGAGCATAATCTAGATGTGGTGAAAACTGCGGATTGGATTGTCGATTTAGGCCCTGAAGGCGGTTCTGGCGGCGGTGAAATCGTTGCCGAAGGAACGCCTGAAGAAGTGGTTAAAGTGAAAGCATCATTTACAGGTCAATTCTTGGGTGCGTTACTTAAGTAATTGATCTGGCTACACGCGCCATTCAGCTTCGGTTTGAATGGCGTAACAAAATGGCTGTATGTTAATTGCTGTGCGCTTTGCTAGGATCGAACAAGCCAAAAGCCATTTTCAAGTAGCGAGAACCATCATGTCAGGATCGACGAGTTACTCCCAGATTGCAAAAAAGGT
>JANYEL010000225.1 GCA_025363155.1 Moraxellaceae bacterium | reverse complement strand
GCTGCCCTCGACTCAGTGTCTTAAGGCTGATTAGCCAGTTATTAAAGTCCGAGTGCTTCATGATATTTAGCCTCCCGTCTATTTTATAACCAGTATAAACCTTATTTTATTTTTCAACTGTTAACGCAGACATAGCTTTTCTCATGGCGCCAAATGGCTTTTTACATGCGGGAACGATTGTCACACTTGCAGATACGTCTTGTGGTTATGGGTGTGTGGCAAGCTTGCCTACTGATGCGGTTGGCTTTACCAAGATTGAACTCAAATCGAACCATTTGGGTACTGCAAGAGAAGGAAATGTAGATTGTGTGGCGACTGCTGTGCATACTGGGCGGACTACGCAGGTTTGGGATGCAATTGTGACTCATCGCGAGTCAGGGAAAACGATTGCGCTATTGCGCTATTTCGCTGTACGCAGATGGTGTTGTATCCGAAGTGAGGCTAAACAATATAGCTCATTGAGCTTCGGTTACTGAGCTTGTCGAAGTATCGAAATGTGCGGTAGGCGAGTCGAATAGTGGTGTAGATGTCCACTTCGACAGGGTCAGTGAACTACAATTTAATTATTAAATTTAGAATAAAAAATCCCCGCAATTTTGAATTGCGGGGATTTTTTCGAAAACTATTTAGCTAAAGTTTAGCGATTAGTTCTTTTCAATGATCGCTACAACACCTTGACCACCGGCAGCACAGATCGAAATCAGTACACGACCGCTGCCTTTTTCGTTCAGTAATTTCGCTGCAGATGCAACGATACGACCGCCAGTCGCTGCGAATGGATGACCCGCTGCCAATGATGAACCGTTGACGTTGAGTTTACTGCGGTCGATTGAACCCAATGCTTTGCTTAAGCCCAAACGTTCTTTACAGAATGTGGTGTCTTCCCAAGCTTTCAGTGTAGACAATACTTGTGATGCAAATGCTTCATGGATTTCGTAGAAATCGAAGTCTTGCAATGTCAAACCAGCGCGAGCCAACATGCGTGGAACTGCGTAAGCAGGAGCCATCAACAAGCCTTCTGCAGGACCTTCTTTGCCAGTGAAATCTACAGCAGCAGTTTCAGAGAAAGTCAGGTAAGCAAGCACTTCATGGCCGTTTGCTTTTGCCCACTCTTCAGATGCAAGCAGAACAACAGATGCGCCGTCAGTCAATGGTGTTGAGTTACCAGCGGTCATTGTTGCGTTTTCGCCACGACCGAAAACTGGTTTCAGTGTTGCGAGTTTTTCAACAGTGCTGCCTGGGCGCAAGTTGTTGTCACGAGTCAGAGTCAAGAATGGTGTCATCAAGTCGTCGAAGAAACCACGGTCATACGCTGCAGCCATGTTTTTGTGGCTTGCTGCTGTGAGTTCGTCTTGTGCTTCGCGAGTAATTCCCCACTCAAGTGCAGTGATCGCTGCGTGATCGCCCATTGCTAAGCCAGTACGTGGCTCACCATTTTTTGGTGCATCAAGCAGTTTTTTGAAGTCTAATTTTTTCAGAACTTTGAGGTAGTCAGAGTTCTTTTTAACGATGTTTACTTCGAGCATTGCTTTACGCAAGCCATCACCGAAAGCGATCGGCGCGTCAGATGTTGTATCAACACCACCAGCGATACCCACTTCGATTTGACCGAGTGCAATTTTGTTTGCAACGGTGAACGCAGCTTGTAAGCCAGTACCACAGGCTTGTTGCAGATCCATCGCTGGCGTTTGAGCTGACAATGAAGTGCTGAGTACGCATTCACGAGTCATGTTGAAATCGCGGCTGTGCTTAAGAACTGCGCCAGCAACGACTTCACCCAGACGTTTGCCTTTTAGGTTGAAGCGGTCAACGAGACCATTCAATGCTGCTGTGAGCATGTCGCTATTAGATGCTTCGAAATACGCGCCGTTTGAGCGAGCGAAAGGAATACGATTTCCGCCCAAAATGGCAACGCGACGAACAGCAGGGGTATTACTCATAGCAGTATCCTTAGATTTTACAGTGCTTGGTTTTGCGGTACTTGCTTTCGCAGTACTTGGTTTTGCAGTTGCTGCAGCTTTCGCTGGTGCAGCAGGAGCAGTTTTTTGTGGTGCAGTAGCAGCAGGCTTAGCTTTACTAGGTGCGGCAGGTTTGCGAGCAGCAGTTGGTTTAGCAGGCGCAGAGCTTGTTGCTGCGGGAGCTTTAGTTTGGTCTTCTTTTACTGCTGCTGGTTTTGTTGCTGAAGTTGTTTTAGGAGGTTGACTCATGGTTCACTCCGGTGCAATTTAAGTGGGCGCGGGTTAAAAAGTGACTAACTTTAACATAAAATAATCAATATGAATTGACTGTATTGCCAGACATTTCATTCAATACAGCAAGTGTTTCTCGAGTATTGTTTTGCTAGTATTGCTTGGGATTATTGCGTTTAGTCGTTAATCCAAATGTTGTGTTGATCACTGTTGAATTGTTTAAGCATTGCAAATTCGGCGATCACATTGCGGCTATATTATTGCAAACACGTGAATCGTGGATAATATATTCGCAAATAATTACTAATTTTTGACAAATTGATCGGTACTGCTCTTACAATACTGCTCAATTTGTTATTTGTGGATCATTGGCTGCGTTTAATCATTCCAATAATCTGCCCAAAATTTCGTTTCCCTTATAAATTTTCGCCTTGATCGAGAGACGCTATGAGTAACCATTATCAAACTTTTGCAAATTCTGCATTGGGCCAACTTGTTGTTAAAAACCTCGGTTTACCAGCACCGATCAATTTAGATCGTTTTGATGCATCTAAACCTTTGATCAACGGCGCAGTATTATTCGGCGCAGCACCAGGTTCGACATTGACTGGCGCAATCAGCGACGCATTGGCAAGTATCCATGCCGATACGTATGCGGGTAATAACACTGAACTGCAACAAACTGCTGCGAAGTCAGGACTGAATGTTCGTGCCTTTAATAGCGGTGATAAAGAAGCGCGTTTTAAAGCATTTGTATTCGATGCGTCAGGTATCAAAAGCTCAGACGAATTGATTGAACTGTATAACTTCTTCAGCCCAATCGCACGTCAATTGCTTTCATCAGGTCGTGTTGTGGTTGTCGGTCGTACACCTGCTGATTGCGCAACGCCAAAAGAAGCGACTGCACAACGTGCGCTTGAAGGTTTTGTAAAAGCAGTGGGTAAAGAGTTCAAAAAAGGCGCGACTGCACAAGTTGTTTATGTAGGCAAAGGCGCTGAAGCAAACGTTGAGTCAACACTCCGTTTCTTCTTGTCAGCTAAATCTGCATATGTATCAGGTCAAGTTGCTCGTGTTTCTAAAGGCAAAGCAATTTCTGTGAACTGGACGAAACCATTAACAGGTAAAACAGCTCTGGTTACTGGCGCAAGCCGTGGTATCGGTGAAGCGATTGCACGTACTTTGGCACGTGATGGCGCACACGTCATTTGCTTAGACGTTCCACAACAAGAAGCAGATTTGCAACGTGTCGCGGGCGAGATCGGCGGCAGCGTGTTGATGGAAGACATCACCGCAGCAGACGCTGGCGAGAAAATCGCAGCATGCGCACAAAATCGTGGCGGCTTGGATGTGATTGTTCACAATGCGGGCGTAACCCGCGACAAAATGTTGGCTAACATGAAAGATTCTCAATGGAATCTGGTGTTGAACATTAACCTTTCAAGCGAAGAGCGCATCAACGATTACTTGCTTGAAAACAATGCTTTCAATGACAACGCGCGTATCATTTGCGTATCGTCAATCAGTGGTATCGCAGGTAATTTGGGTCAAACCAACTATGCAGCTTCTAAAGCAGGCGTCATCGGTTTGGTTCAATCAACTGCACCAATCCTGAAAAAAGGCATCACCATTAACGCGGTTGCACCAGGCTTCATCGAAACTGCAATGACTGCTGCAATTCCATTTCAAATCCGCGAAGCG
>JANYEL010000224.1 GCA_025363155.1 Moraxellaceae bacterium | reverse complement strand
CCATGATAAACACCTCAAATTTACCCTGATGACTCAGAGTATCAAATTTAGGCGTTTACACAATCTAATTTACAGGCTCTAAAAAATTGTTTTTTGTTATTGTTTTTTTATCTGTAGGCATAGGACTCCAGATTATGGGTTATCTGCTTATTCCTGAAGACTTTCCATAACCCCCTTCATATATTTACCCCAATTTCAGCTAACGGTTTGAGGGGCTTTGGGTTATAATAATTCTTCTTTTTAGGTCTACACGACGTTGGCGTATACGCAGGGCGATTGTGGGGCTGTCATCTTATATTGGTTTTCTTCTCGGAGTGGTCATGCAACTATCAGAGCAACGCCTCACCCATCTTAAACAGCTTGAGGCTGAGTCAATTCACATCATTCGCGAAGTCGCTGCCGAATTTGACAACCCTGTAATGTTGTATTCGATTGGCAAAGACTCTGCGGTTATGCTGCAACTTGCGCTCAAGGCATTTGCACCGGGTAAACTTCCCTTCCCGCTTATGCATGTCGATACCACATGGAAGTTTCACGAGATGATTGCCTTTCGTGATTATATGGTCGCCAAAAATGGCTTAAACCTTATCGTGCATATCAACGAAGATGGGGTTAAAAACAACATTAACCCGTTTACCTCAGGTTCTGCCAAACATACCGACGTGATGAAAACTGAAGGTTTAAAGCAAGCCCTGAATAAATATAAGTTTGATGCTGCATTTGGTGGTGCTAGGCGTGATGAAGAAAAATCTCGTGCCAAAGAACGCGTCTATTCGTTCCGTGACAAAAACCATCGTTGGGATCCAAAAAGCCAACGTCCTGAGCTATGGAATATTTATAATAGCAAAATCGACCAAGGCGAAAGTATCCGCGTCTTTCCACTGTCCAACTGGACAGAACTCGACATCTGGCAATATATCTATCTGGAAAACATTGAAATCGTCCCGCTATATTTTGCAGCCGCACGCCAAGTGGTGGAACGTAACGGCATGTTGATGATGCTCGATGATGACCGTGCAGCGCAATATCTGACCGATGAAGAAAAAGCCACAATCCGTACCGAATCTGTGCGTTTTAGAACTCTCGGCTGTTATCCGCTGACAGGCGCTGTAGAATCCACAGCAGCCACATTGCCAGAGATTATCCAAGAAATGCTCCTCACCAAAACCTCCGAACGTCAAGGTCGTGTCATTGATCATGACTCGTCTGGTTCGATGGAAAAGAAAAAAATGGAAGGTTATTTCTAGCCACTTTTCCTTAGGCATTGTTTTTTATTGATATTTTAGTTTTTTCAAATTGGTTTAAGATTGGTATAGCATATGACACAGCAACACGACCTGATCGCCAGCGACATCCTTGGCTATCTCAAACAACATGAAAACAAAGACATGTTGCGCTTTATCACCTGCGGTAATGTTGACGATGGCAAGTCCACGTTGATCGGTCGCTTATTGCATGATTCTAAACAAATTTTTGAAGATCAGCTTGCTGCAATCGAAAAAGACTCTCAAAAATTTAACACCACCGACCAAGACATTGATCTGGCACTGCTGGTTGATGGTCTGCAAGCCGAACGCGAACAAGGCATTACCATTGATGTTGCCTACCGCTATTTTGCCACCGAAAAACGTAAATTTATCATTGCCGACTGCCCAGGACATGAACAATATACGCGCAATATGGCAACGGGTGCATCGACTTGTAATGTGGCAGTCATCTTGATTGATGCGCGTTATGGCGTACAGACACAGACACGTCGCCATAGCTTTATTATCAATCTGTTAGGCGTTAAAAACGTTATCGTTGCGATTAACAAGATGGACATTGTTGACTATAGCCAGCAAACTTTTGATAGTATTTGTGCGCAATATACTGCTTTTGCCAAGTCCTTGGATCTGCGTGATATTAGCTTTATTCCGCTATCCGCCTTGCGCGGTGATAATGTGGTTACGCCTAGCAACAATATGCCGTGGTATACAGGTGAGACCATGATGCAGCGTCTTGAATCAATCACCGTTGACCAAGATATTACCAGCACGGCATTTCGTCTACCTGTGCAATAT
>JANYEL010000222.1 GCA_025363155.1 Moraxellaceae bacterium | reverse complement strand
ATTGCCATGCAACACACCGATACGACCCGCACTCAATGGCGCTGAATGTTTACCCGATTCAATACCATAACCCGACGCTTCAACACCGTAAATTTTAATCGCTTTATCATTCAAAAATGGATAAAACAAACCGATGGCATTCGAGCCACCGCCCACACAGGCAACAAGCGCATCTGGCAATTTACCGATTTGCTTTAAACTTTGTTCGCGTGCTTCACGACCGATGATAGATTGAAAATCACGCACTAACATCGGATAAGGATGTGGCCCTGCAACCGTACCAATGATGTAATAAGTCGTATCAACGTTCGTCACCCAATCACGCATCGCTTCATTCAACGCATCTTTCAAAGTGCGTGAGCCGCTGGTCACAGGCACAACTGTTGCGCCCAACAGCTTCATGCGATAGACGTTCATTGATTGGCGATGGACATCATCGTCACCCATATAGATGACACATTCCATGCCCAAACGTGCCGCAATCGTCGCCGTCGCTACGCCATGCTGACCTGCGCCAGTTTCTGCGATGATGCGTTTTTTGCCTGAAAGTTTTGCCAAGAGTGCTTGACCGATGGTGTTATTAATCTTATGCGCGCCCGTATGGTTCAAGTCTTCGCGCTTGAGATAAATCTGCGCACCACCCAACTCACGGCTTAAACGTTCAGCATGATAAAGCGGTGACGGACGACCGACAAAATGTGCCATGTCATAGTCAAATGCTTTCATAAAATCCGCATCATTTTTCATGCGGCTATACAAGCTTTCTAAATCTTCCAGCGCTGCCATCAGTGTCTCAGACACAAAACGACCGCCATGCACACCGAAGTGACCTTTATTATCTGGGTACTGAGTAAAATCAATACTGCTAAAATCTACGTCTTTCAAGGCTGCTTTCGCATCAATGTTCGTCATTATCTACTCCGCTTATTTCTTTCAAATTACTATTAAAATTCTTAATCTGCCGATTGCACGGCTGTGATAAATCGTTGAATCAATGTCGAATCCTTGATGCCTTTCGCGCTTTCCACACCGCCACTGACATCGACCGCAAAAGGTCGAGTTTGGCGAATGGCTTCAGCGACATTATCAGGCGTTAAACCACCTGCAAGGATCAAAGGACATTGAGAATCAATGTTCGGGGATTGCTCAAACTGAGGAAACCTCCGCCAATCAAACGCATGACCCGTGCCTCCAAATAGATCAGGATGCCACGCATCGAGCAAAATGCCGCTCGCGCCAACAGCTCGGTAGCTTTCAATAATTGGTTGGATATCGACATCGGGTTTCATTTGTACGGCTTTAATCCAGCGTTTACCCGTTAATGCTGCCAAATGCGCGCACTGTTCTGGGGTTTCATTACCATGAAACTGCAGCAGATCGATTCGAACTGTTTTTAAGATGTCTAATAAGTCTGCTTCATTCACATCAACAAACAAACCGACAGGCTGCACAAACGGCGGCACCGATTCGAGTAATTTGGCGACTTGCTCCGCAGTCACTGCACGAGGACTCGGCGGATAAAAGACAAAACCCAACGCATCCGCGCCGGCTTGCACAGCGGCTTGAACGTCAATTGAGCGCGTCAATCCACAGATTTTGATCCGTGTGCGGGTAGCAGGATGAGCTGAATTAGACAACGGAATCTCTTCACAATGAATAAATAGATAAGTGCAGTATTCTAGCGCAAGTTTCGATTAAAAGTGGGCGCAAATCTTCGTAGAAACAGCATATCCACATAGGTTATCTCGCCCAAAAACACAAAGCAGTTACATCTTAGCTACATTGTCGATATACTTGCCGCGTTCTGAGAATTCATTTTGATGATTCGCAGTCTAGACTCCTACCTTACAGTATGTAGGAGTATCTGACTCGCCGAATGGGAAGTTGGTTCAATTCCAACACTGCACCCCGCAACGGTAAGTAATTTATTTTAATCATAAATTATCAGTCCGGATACCAATCTCAGACATCATCCCACCCACACGCTCACGGGGCTTGAGTGTTAGGAGCTGCTATGTCGATTTCTCGTACTTTTTTACCAAATTTACTCACACTTTCAATTTTATCTGTATTTCATACTGCATATGCTGATACGCCAGTTGAAGTGACTAACGATCTTCCTGTGACCGTCGTGACTGCAAGTCGCTTACCACAAGCAATCAATACCGTACCTGCAAGCATTACAGTGATTACTAAAGATCAAATTCAACAATCACCAACTAACGAACTGTCAAATTTATTGCGCCAAGAAGCGGCACTGAACATCGTTACCACTGGTGGTTATGGTCAACAAACCTCGATTTTTACCCGTGGTACTGAAAGCAAACATACATTAGTTTTGCTGGATGGTGTTCGCATTAATAATACGACATCCTCGGCGGCAAGTATTAATTTCTTAGACACCTCTGATATTGGTCAAATTGAAGTTCTCAAAGGCCCAGCATCCGTACAATACGGCTCTGATGCAATCGGCGGTGTGATTCAACTCATCTCTACAAAACCGACCAAACAAAACATCTTCACCACTGTTGAAGCAGGTGAAAATAGTCTTTATAAAGCCATCATCGGCGCTGATTTAGTTAAAGATGATGCATATTTACAAGTTCGCGGTCAGACATTATCAACCGACGGCACACCAGTCACAACTACAGCAAAGCAAGATGCAGGATATGACCAAAAAGGCTATGCCGTAAAAGGTGGAATTGATAATGATCAATTTGCACTATCACTCGAAGCTCGCGGCAATCAAGGCACGTCAGAATACGTAACAGGTTCTGACTACGATCAACCAGCCTCTGAAGACTTTAGTAATCGATTGCTGAGCTTAAAAGGTCGCTATACCATTGCGCCAGATCTAGTTACTAATCTTCGTTTATCGCAGTTTGTGGATAAATTGGATCAGAATCAAAGTACTGATTTCGTCAACAGCGACCAAAAAGAAGCTGATGTAAATGTCCGCTGGAGCTTTGCCTCGCATCAAAATATTTTGTTTGGGGTCACCAGTAATCAAGCAGATGCCAAAGCTTTAAGCACTGACTACTTTGGTACACAAACTAGCTTCGATCACGACACACGATCAACTGGTTATTATTTACAACATCAATATCAAGATGCCGTTTTTAGTACACAAGCTGGTGTTCGCGTTGAAGATAATAGTGTATTCGGCACACACACCACAGGTCAAATTGCTGGTCGTATGCAAGTACTGCCAACAACTAGCGTTTACGTCAACATCGGAACAGCCTTCCGCGCACCAAATGCATTTGAACTCTTCAAAGGTACTGGCAGTAACAGTAACTTAAAGCCTGAAGAAAGTACCTCTTATGAGATCGGAGTTGATCAGCAAATTGTGAATGGTCTCAACGCTAATCTTGCTGTTTATCGAACCAACATTGACAATATGATTGATTTCGATCAAGCATATAAAATTCAGAATATCGCTAAAACCAAACTCACTGGTGCGGAAGCAGGCTTAAAATGGAAACTGGAAAACGGCTTGTTTGCATCGGCAAGTTATGCCTATGTCCAACCGATTAAAGAAGGCTTAAATGGCAGCGCCGACAGTGAACTACACCGTCGTCCACGTCAGAGTTTGACCGCATCCGCAGGTTTACAACTGGCGCAGTATGGTTTCAGTGCAGAGCTAGTTTCAAAGAGTGAGGCAAAAGAATATAGCCAAGATTATCCAACATCTGGTTATGCCATAGGAAATCTGCGCGGATATTGGCAAGCACTACCAAACGTTCGTTTGTTTGCCAACGTTGAGAACTTTACCGATCGTAAATACTCAAACGCATTAGCAAATGCACCTTATGTAGATTTTTATACTGGTGTTTCCCACCCACTCAGCCAATATCTTGCACCACGTCGTCAGGCAACTCTAGGCGTAACAGTTAACTACTAAGCCTCACACCTTGATGCCCACTCAACCGTTTGGGCATCAACAATTAATGATGAAAAATAAGGGCATTCCTTGCGTATGCCCTTAATGCGAATCACCGCAACAGGATCAAGGCAATCACAAGGATTGTCACAATAAAAATATAGATCATCGCTTTTTGAGCAACACTTTCTCTCCAAAGGAGTGTCGCTCTTTTTTTCAAAAAAATAATTACTGAACACGCTTTTCTTCATTTGGCTGAATATTACTTCAAACGCGGATTTACTGATTTAATTGAATGCGCTACAAGCGCATTTCCATTGACACGATCGAATGTTGCTTTTCATGCACAAGATCTTCCACATACCGCTCGTGCACCAAATGAGTTTTCAAAATCGGCTCCAATCGTCCATTTTCGATCATTGAAATAATTTCATGGACACTCTGTTCACTCAAAACCACATCCGTTTTTGAGCGAATAAACTTTAAATACCCTTTTTCCTGAGTGACATTTTCAGGCATCTCAGTCTTAAAAGTAGTCTTCCCCACAAACACAATCAACGAATGAATTTGCTCATTGGCCAAACCCAATGATTGCTGTAAAGTCTTAACGTACTGATCGTTTTGAAGTAGAGGATTTTGAAATTTTATCTTATGTCTATAAATCTGTTGTATCCATGATCTCTGGCGAGCATCCCCAAAAATCCATCCTGTCAGCTTTTTAGTTTCAAGTACAAAAATGCCGTGGCGCGACACGAGGACATGGTCGATCTGTGTTGGTCTGACCCCTGTCGAGTTTGAAGGACAGTTTTTTAAGAGAATGGTTATGCCGTTTGCAGCATAAAGTTGTTAAATGCTTCTGCTGGACTGATGTTACCTAATTTCGTATGCCTGCGCACTCGATTATAAAATATCTCGAT
>JANYEL010000191.1 GCA_025363155.1 Moraxellaceae bacterium | reverse complement strand
TGCGCCTTTATTTAGAATTCCTGTGGAGCAGAGTGAGACGAATGGTTTACTTCAACCCTCTCAGGTCATGGTTGATAAGCCACAGACTTTGTTAAAAGAAAAAGTGGGTGAAGTTGTGGGTCATTTGGATTCCGATAACTTGCAAGCCGTAGATCGTGCGCTACTGATATTCTTAGGATTTGCTTAATATTTGCATGTAATTAATGTTTCGACTTAAAAAAAACCGCATTTTAATAATGCGGTTTTTTGTTTTTTAAAGCGTATAACGCTTATTTGCCTTCGATATTGCCAGAATGTAAGCCACATTCTTTTTTAGTCGCTTCTTCCCACCACCAGCGGCCCTCACGTTCGTGTTGGTTTGGTAGAACTGGGCGAGTACATGGCTCACAACCAATTGAAGTGAAGCCACGTTCATGCAATGGATTGTAAGGAATTTCCATCATACGGATGTAGTTCCAAACATCTGCACTAGTCCAATTGGCCAACGGGTTATATTTGATGAGTGATTTACCAGGACCGCTGAAGCCGGCGTCTGCTTGAACCACAGGCACTTCTGAGCGTGTATTTGGGCTTTGATCTTTGCGCTGACCCGTAATCCAGCCATCTAAACCCGCTAATTTTTTGCGCAATGGTTGAATTTTACGAACACCACAGCATTCTTTGTGGTCATCTACGTAGAAACTGAACATGCCTTTTGCATTTACCATTGCTTGAACTGGCTCTGGCTCTGGCATGCAGATTTCTAAGGTAATACCGTAATGTTTACGAACAGTTTCTAGGTATTGGTAGGTTTCGATATGCAAGCGGCCTGTATCGAGGCTGAATACACGGAATGGCTTACCTAAACGATGCGCCATGTCGATCAAAACAACATCTTCTGCGCCACTGAAAGAAATCGCAATTTCGCCTTCTTGGTTAAGTGCGAGTTCAATGATTTTTTGTGGCGATTGTTGATCGAATTCTTGAGCAAGTGCGGTGACTTGGTCGATGGTTGGAATGACTGTACTCACGTGTAAGCTCCTAGTGACGGCTGGTTATGGGTTGAGCAATTCATTTCATGCGCGATATGCCTAATTCTTATCCTAATGACAAAAACTAATCACAATTTAAGCGCGTATCACTTATAGGGCAGATATTCTACCTAAAGATTACTGAGACTGACAGCAATATTGCGATCTGACGCTTTGTATTCTCTATCAATCTATGGACGAAGCTATGGACGAAATCGTAAATCCAAGTTAGAGTGCGTGCCATATTTATGCGCCGCTTTTTGCGCTGTTTTAACTTATTGATTCGATTTAGGAGTGCGGTATGGAACTGGTTTGTTTAGATTTGGAAGGTGTGCTGGTTCCAGAAATTTGGATCAATTTTGCCAAGAAAGTCGGCATTAAAGAATTAGAAGCAACGACACGTGATATTCCTGATTACGACGTACTCATGACTCAACGTTTACGCATTTTGCGCGAACATAATTTGGGTTTGCCAGATATCCAAGCGGTAATCGCGGATATGGGCCCATTTGAAGGTGCCCGCGAGTTTGTTGAGTGGGTACGTACTCATTTTCAATTGATCATTTTGTCTGATACTTTTTATGAGTTTGCTCATCCGTTGATGCGTCAATTGGGATGGCCAACCATTTTCTGTCATAAATTAGAATCAGATGCAAGCGGCATGATTACTGATTACAAGCTACGTCAGCCTGATCAAAAGCGCAAAGCGGTTCAAGCTTTACACGGATTGAATTATCGCGTGATTGCTGCAGGTGATTCGTATAACGATACAACGATGTTGGGTGAAGCGGATCATGGCTTCCTGTTCGATGCGCCGGCAAATGTGATTGCTGAATTCCCTCAATTTGAGCCATTGCATGGCTATGAAGCACTTAAACAGAAAATTCGTGAAGTGTCACAGCGCGATATTCCGAACTAAGTAAAATTCTTAATAAAAAACCAGCACATTGATGCTGGTTTTTTATTACCAATTTTCTCCACAATGTGCTGGATTGGTTGCATAAACACGCCTGAAAATAACAACAATTCCACTTTATTGACCTCAATTAAAGCCAATAATTAAGTTGAGTTTAAAAGAGATATTGTGTGTTTAAGGAGAGCATTATGATTAATTTAAAAATTGCATTGATTGCCGCGAGCACCTTGGTATTGACCGCTTGTATCGTGCAGCCATTGCCTTCGCAATACACTGCTTATGATGACGGCTATGGCGGCGACACCGTTGTTGAAGTCGCACCACCAGCACCTTATGCAGAAGTTGTCCCTCTTGCGCCATATCTGGGGGCGGTTTGGATCGGCGGATATTGGGGCTGGTCGGGTGGTCAACACGTCTGGAATCGCGGTCATTATGAACATGGTCGTGCAGGTTATGTGTATCGTCAGCCCGCTTGGAATGGTGATGGACATGGTCGCTATCATTTACATCGTGGCGGTTGGGGACGTCATTAATCTGCTATTTGTAGATGGGAATGCAGCTATTTACATTGAAAAAATAGCTGCATTCGTTCCTAATTTATACGACTTGATTGACACTAAGTCGCTCGAGCTGTGTTAAGATTCATGACTTTGAAATTTTTGGCTTTGGCTTGTTTATGTTTAGTTTGCACCCAAAACTCGCTCAGGATACGTTCCTCATTGGCGATTTTCCGTTATCAACCTGCCGTCTCATGAACGATATGCAGTATCCATGGCTTATTCTCGTTCCTCGTGTTCCACAGGTAACAGAGTTGTATGAGTTGTCGCCGCAAGATCAAGCGCAATTTTTACGTGAATCAAGCTGGCTCTCAAGTCAATTATCGCGCACGTTTCGTGCAGATAAAATGAATGTCGCTGCATTGGGCAACATTGTCACACAATTGCATTTCCACCATATTGTTCGTTATCAAAACGATGTATCGTGGCCAAACCCAGTGTGGGGCAATCGCACCGTTGATTACAGCGTTGAAGCCTTAGCGCGCATGCGTCAGACATTGATGTTGGCGTTACGTGGTCAAAGCGAAATGCCATTTGATTGGAAAATGGATTGATTTTTGCAGAATGAAGTATGCTTATTTCTTGATTAGCATCTTCAAATCAGTAAAATTGAGTGATGACTAAGGAAGGTTCACACTCTATTTTGCTTGCCATTTTATGTTATAAAATAATAAAAACGAAAGTTCGGCGAGCTTAAGGACAGAGCTTTAGTAGCTATTCAAACGCGAGCAAGGAATATGGCGTATACGACTTCAGTTGGTTTTCTACAATGGTTTGGCCAGCAACGCCGTACTGCTGCATATATCGTATTTATCACCATTTTTTTAATCAGTCTATACGACAACCACAACACCTTACGTTACAGCAATAAAAGCATATTTTTTATGTCGATTATGCTGTCGATGCCCTATATACAGCTTAAACTTGCTCAATATTTGCACAGAAGAAAATCTAATCAGATTAAAGATCTCGATGATGAGGCGGCATATTTCCCAAATGATATTAGAAATATGCAGATGATCTGGTCTGTTGTTTTATTGGATGCGGTTTGCACTGGACTTGCGATTACTTTTCTACAATTTGCTTTAACACCATCATTGATCTTCTTAATGATGCTGATCTTCAGGCTGATTGAATTTAGAAATTTATTCTTTCTGGTGATTAATTTACTGGTTGGCTTACTAACGGCTTATATTTCCTCCGACTTACTAGGTCTTGATTTACATAATATTTTCCTAGAAGATAATTCACTGCAGCAATCCTCTGTATTGGTGCGAATTACCAGCATTGTTGGCTTCACGCTGTACATTGCAATTTCTCTGAACTTCGCTGAAAGACAGGTTGAAATTCTGAAAAAGAATTTTTCTGATTTGGAAGTGAAGAATAATCGCTATATCAAAATGGCTAATAAAATTGCGCGTTATGTACCAAGCCAAGTTTGGCAGGCGATTGCCAATGATACCCTTGAAACAAGTTTGGACAATAAAAGAAAAAAATTAACTATTTTTTTCTCTGATATACAAGGGTTTACAGAGCTTTCTGAAACATTGTCTCCAGACGATTTGGCACACTTACTGAATATGTACTTCGATAAGATGTCGAATATTGCAAAGAAATACGGCGGTACAATCGATAAATTTGTGGGTGATGCATTGGTGATTTTCTTTGGTGATCCAACGACCAAGGGCACACATGCCGATGCTTTAGCGTGTATCGATATGGCAATCGCGATGCAGAATGAAATGAAGCGGTTGCGCCAGAAATACCAGCATTCTGATTTTGGGCAGCTGCACGTCCGCATGGGTGTGACTACGGGATATTGCCATGTGGGTAATTTTGGCAGTGCTTCACGGATGAGCTATACCATCATCGGTCGAGAAGCCAACATTGCTGCTCGTTTGCAGTCAGCTGCAAGTCCTGATGAGATCTTGGTCACTGATGATACGTTCCAACAAATTAAAACCCAGATTCGTTGTATTGATCACGGTGAGATCGATTTACGTGGCATCGCAAAGCCAATACAGACTTGGCAAGTACAAGGGCGATTTGAAAATGTGCCAACACTTCAGCGTCGCTGGAGTGAGTATGAGTTAGAAGGTTTTAACATGCAGCTCGATCTAGATCTCGTGAAATCTTATGATAAAGAGAAAATTAAAATCGCTCTAAAACAAGTCGCGGATAATCTTGATCGGGCGCATGATATTTAACAATACAACGATCTAAAGCATTATATTATTTAGATATTAATGCTTTTCAGAAGCGTGGTTGATTGTATAGCGAGGTATTTCAATAATAAGATCTTTGTCTGCTACTTTCATTTGGCAAGATAGACGTGAGTCAGGCTCTAAGCCCCAAGCACGATCAAGCAAGTCTGCTTCGACATCGTCCATTTCTTCAAGAGAGTTAAATCCTTCACGAACAACCACATGGCAAGTCGTACAAGCGGCCGACATGTCGCAAGCGTGCTCAATTTTTACGCCATTATCAAGCAGTTGTTGACAGAGGTTTTTCTCTTTATCGGCTTCAAACTCAGCACCTTGTGGGCAAAACTGAGCATGTGGCATTACTGTAATACGTGTCATTTATAAACTTCCAATTCGTTCGAATGCATTTAAGTCTGTGGTGTTCTATTAACGCCAATCTGTTAGTGAAGTACCTTTCAATGCTTTGCTTACACTACGATTCATACGCATTGCCGCGAAAGCATCGCTATGGACCTTTAATTGATTGGTACATGCCTGGATATTGGCAAGTTGATCGGTATTTAGTGCATCTTTTAAGAATGCAATCGATACATGTAACGAATCGAGTTCTTCCGCAGTCAATAAGTCTTGATCTTGGATAATGGCTTGTTCGAGTGCCATCAATTCACGTTCAACTTCGACTTTCGCTTCAAGTAAATTACGTAAGTCTTTATCTTCTTGAGCATTTTTAAAGCTTTCAGTCAGAAAGCGTTCAGCATCAATGTGTGATAAACCATAAGAAGGTTTGATCACGATGTCGCTTTGAATGCCTGTCGTAGTTTCACGCGCTGAAACAGAGAGTAAACCGTCTGCATCAATCTGAAAGCTCACCATAATCCGCGCTGCGCCAGCCATCATTGGTGGAATACCACGCAATTCAAAGCGGCCTAATGAGCGATTATGCTCAACAGTTTCACGCTCACCTTGTAAAACGTGAATGAGCATCGCGGTTTGACCATCTTTATAGGTCGTAAATTCTTGCTGGCGAACAATCGGAATAGGCGAGTTACGCGGAATTAAACGCTCAACCAAACCGCCCATGGTTTCTAAACCGAGCGAAAGCGGTGTGACGTCGAGTAATAATGCGCCATCTTTGCCATTGCCGACCAGTTGATCAGCAGAAATTGCAGCACCTAATGCAACAACTTGATCTGGATCTAGTGTGCAGAGCGGTGTGCGCTGAAATAGTTGTTCAACACTGCGCTGGATAGCTGGAATACGTGTAGAACCACCCACCAGAACAACGGCATCAACGTTTTCAACTTTACGTTTGGCATCACGCAAGACACGCTTGCAAACCGCTAAAGTACGATCAATCAATGGTTTAATCAGTTCTTCAAAAACCGTTACAGTTAACGTTAATAGTTTTTCATTCACTGTTACAGTAACGTTTTCTTGAATACTTAGCGCTTCTTTTGCTTGTCGTGCAGCTTTTAGTAGCGCTTGTTGCTCAGCAGGAGAAGAATTTGCTTGTCCAGTTTGTTCGATAAACCAGCCAACAATGAGGCGATCAATGTCATCGCCACCGAGCGCAGTGTGCCCACCTGTGGCGAGGACTTCAAAGACACCTTTACTGAGGCGAAGTACGGACACATCAAATGTACCCCCACCAAAGTCATAGATGACTTGAATACGTTCTTCGTCACTCACCGGATCTTGGTTTTGGTCAATATGATCTAAACCGTAAGCGATCGCTGCTGCGGTCGGTTCATTCAGCAAGCGTAATACGTTAATGCCTGCGTGTTGTGCGGCTTCGCGCGTTGCTTGGCGCTGTGCTTCATCAAAATATGCAGGAACGGTAATCACTGCACCAATGAGATCACCACCAAGGGCTTTTTCAGCACGAATACGTAATGTTTTCAGGATATCAGCAGAGACTTCAATCGGAGTTTTACGACCTTGGGCGGTCACGAAAGCAGGCATTTCGTCTGCTTGACCGACCAATACGTAAGGATGATCAAATTTGATGTCGTTTTTTGAGCGACCCATGAAGCGTTTTACAGAAATCAAGGTGTTGGTTGGGTCTGAAACCGCGACTTCTAAGGCTTTGTGACCGACAACGGTTTGTGGCGTGAGATTATCTTCATTGCCAGTCAGTTGATAATGCACAACAGAGGGTAATAGAAGTGCGCCATTTTCATCGGCAAGAATCGCAGGGCGACCCGAACGGACAGTCGCGACGAGGGAATGGGTTGTTCCGAGGTCGATGCCTACCGCAAGGCGATGTTGATGCGGTGCTGTGGTTTGACCGGGTTCTGCAATCTGGAGCAAAGCCATTGCGCGATTAAATCCTACAAAATATGAGTAAAAGGAGCGAGCGATTCGTTATGAATCAGGCTCGTACCATTAAAAATCTTCTAAATCATCAAATTGGTCTTCAGCAGAATCTATGTCATTCAGAATTTTTTGCATAAAGGCCAGTTTACGGCAGGTATCACGGGCTTCTGCCCAATCTTCTTCCGCGTAATCGATTCTAAATTCATTGGATAAGGCTTGAATCCATTGATTAATTTCACTGCGTAAGCCTTCTATGGCTTCTGGTGAATCGACTTCATCGAGTTGTTCGCGAACTTCGAGCGCACTTTGCAAGAACTCGATATCACCAATCGATTGCTCTAAAGAGATCGCTTGTTTCTTAAGTTCCAGCAGATATACAGCGCGTTTTGCAGCGATACGCAAGGTGTCGTAAGCGGTATTCACCTTAGCAGATTGCTGAAGTTGTGCGAGTACCGCTTGATCTGAATTTGATTGCGTTTGTTGAAGCTGATCGGGGTGATATTGGCGCTGTAGCGCGCGATAGCGTGTCGTCAATTGACTTAAATCAAGATCAAATGAGGGAGCTAGGTCGAATAATTCAAAAAAATTCAAAACACATTCCTGCTATAAGCGCGCACTAACGTTGCGATTAATCATTAAGCTGATCAACACAAACAAAAATAAATTAAACGGTGAATGACTCGCCGCAACCACATTCGCCAGTTTTATTTGGGTTTTCAAAGCGAAAGCCTTCATTCAAGCCATCCTTGACATAGTCCATTTCTAGACCATCAAGATAAACCAAGCTTTTTGGGTCGATAAAAACATTGACGCCATGCGCTTGAAATTTCTGATCATGTGGATCAACTTGATCAACAAACTCAAGGACATAGGCGAGGCCAGAGCAACCTGATGTTTTCACGCCGACACGAATACCTTCGCCTTTACCGCGATGCGTTAAATAATCACGCACATGCGTCGCCGCGCGCTCACTCAGGCTAACACCTGCGGTTGTCGTTGTTGCTTCTGTCATCGGAATTACTCCTACTGCATACTTTTTAAAACAAGAAGTTCGTTGCTCGTTTTATAGAGCGGCTACAACTTGATCAATCAACTGCACAGCAAAACTTAACTCAAATTTTCAAGCTAAGTAGTCTGTTTAATCCATGGCTCTAAAACGTTAAACCGTTTCTTGCGCTTGTTTTTTGCTGCGATAGTCTTGAATCGCCGCTTTGATCGCATCTTCAGCGAGCACTGAACAGTGGATCTTAACTGGTGGTAATGCCAATTCTTCAGCAATTGCTGAGTTTTTGATTTGGCTGGCTTCGTCAAGGTTTTTACCCTTAAGCCATTCAGTCACCAATGAACTCGATGCAATTGCAGAACCGCAACCGTAAGTTTTGAAACGAGCGTCTTCGATAATGCCCGCGTCATTGACTTGGATTTGAAGGCGCATGACATCACCACATGCGGGTGCGCCAACCATGCCAGTACCGACATCAGCAGAGTTTTTGTCAAGCACGCCAACATTGCGTGGATTTTCGTAATGGTCGATGACCTTGTCGCTATATGCCATGATACGTCTCCTGTTTTCCCCTAAATGGGGATGAGTAGCGTCTATCTAATATATGGGGATCATTGCTGATGATTTCAGTGGTGATTCCCCGTTAAATTGTGTTTCTACCGCATTTTGTATAGTTACACGTTTCTTGAAAGTAGCATGTAACTATTAATTCTTTCTAAATCAGTGTTCTGCCCACTCAACGGTAGACAGATCAATGCCTTCTTGATGCATATCCCACAGTGGAGACAGTGCACGCAGTTTATCTACTGCAAATTTTGCGAAATCAAGTACTTGATCGACTTCTTCTTTCGTCGTGAAGCGACCCATACTGAAACGAATCGAGCTATGCGCCATTTCATCAGACAAGCCCAACGCACGAAGCACATATGAAGGCTCAAGCGTTGCAGAAGTACATGCAGAACCACTAGAAACCGCAAGATCTTTCAGTGCCATCATCAATGATTCGCCTTCAACAAAGTTGAAGCTGACGTTCAAATTATTTGCCACACGTTGAACCGCGTCGCCATTCAAATACACTTCTTCAAGTGTATGTAGGCCTTGCCATAGTTCGTCGCGTAAAACTTTTAAACGGGCTTGTTCAGCAACCATTTCTTTGCCAGCGATTTCAAATGCTTCGCCCATGCCCACGATTTGGTGGGTTGGGAGTGTGCCAGAACGCATGCCGCGCTCATGACCGCCACCGTGCATCTGTGCTTGTAAGCGAACGCGAGGCGAGCGGCGTACAAACAGCGCGCCAATGCCTTTCGGGCCGTAAGTTTTGTGTGCTGAAAAGCTCATCAAATCAACTTTCAAGGTCGATAGATCGATTTCAACTTTACCCGTTGCTTGTGCAGCATCCACATGGAGGTAAATACCACGAGCGCGAGTTAATTCACCAATCGCTGCAACATCAGTAATCGTACCGAGTTCGTTGTTCACCATCATCAATGAAACCATGATGGTGTCATCACGGAATGCAGCAGCAACAACTTCTGGGCGAATCAGACCAGTACCTGGTTCTGGATCGAGGTAAGTGACTTCAAAACCTTCGTCTTCGAGCTGACGGAATGGATCAAGTACTGATTTATGTTCAATTTTGCTGGTAATGACGTGCTTGCCTTTCTTCGCATAGAAATGCGCAACGCCTTTGATTGCCAAGTTGTTTGATTCAGTTGCACCAGAAGTCCAAACGATTTCGCGAGGATCAGCATGAACGAGATTTGCGACTTGTTCGCGTGCGTGTTCAACCGCTTCTTCAGCTTGCCAGCCGTAGCCGTGTGAACGCGATGCAGGGTTACCGAAATCACCATCCAACGTCAGAAACTGCATCATTCGCGCGGCAACACGCGGATCAACAGGTGTTGTCGCAGCATAATCAAGATAAATTGGACGTTTCATATCAAGCACTCATTCAAACAAATCATTTAAAAACAGTATTTAACAAAATTCACTATTACATCTAAAACAGGTATTACGACATCGATACCGCTGATTGTGGTCTGGATTGCGGTAATAAATCGGCAATCACATGGGTATCACTGCTGGAAACGCCAGACTTGGCAACCAAATCCGCAATCGTGACACCAGACAAATAACTTTCAATTTGGGTAGATAAGTCATGCCAAAGGTCGTGGGTAATGCATTTAGCGCCTTTACGGCAGTTGCCTTGACCTTCGCACATCGTTGCATCGACAGATTCATTCACCGCTTCAATAATGTCGAGAATCGCGATTTCGTGGCTCGGTTTGGCTAAACGATAGCCACCCATTGCGCCACGGCTACTGGAAACGATGCCACTACGCTTGAGCTTGCTAAAAAGTTGTTCAAGGTAAGCAATAGAGATCGACTGACGCTCTGCAATTTCTGCAAGCGTAATCGGCTGCTCATCAAGAGAAGCTTGAAGTGCCAAATCGAGTAGGGCAGTCACGGCGTAGCGACCGCGCGTAGTTAAGCGCATGGGCTGGTTCCGTTCCCAGAAGATGATTAACTTAAATAAGTTAAATGGATTGAGCGTATTTTACTTAATCCCGACTAATTTAGTCAAGATTAAATGAATTGAAATATAGTGAATTTTACTGATGAGACATATTAATTTTTTTCTGCTGAAAATAAGTTGTGTTATCGATTGATCGAGAAAAAGAGGGCGATTCGCAGGTTATTGCTAATGCGGTATTTTGCTTGTATCCATAAAAAGTACATTCCAGCGATGACCGTCAGGATCGCTAAAACCACATCCATACATGAATCCATTCGATTCTTTAGGTTCGGCGAAGACTGTTCCGCCCGCAGATTTTGCGCGATTGGCAAGGTCGTTGACCTGATCTTGACTATCAGCGCCCAAGGAAAACAACACTTCTGTACCTATGGTGGTATTTGAAAGTGCATGATTTGTGAAGCTGGTGAATACATCTTCAGTAAATAACATTAAAACGATTTTCTTTTCACCGATAGAGAAGCTGGCGGATTTCTCGGTGTTGCCTAGCCCAAAGGTTTGCGTAAAACCAATTGCGATAAAAAATTCGATGGACTTTTTGAGGTTTTTTACAGGGAGGTTTAGCCAAATATCTTGCGTCATGACGGAATCCTTTGCATTAACGGTGATGAATTTTGATAACCAAGCTTAGTTGATAACCAGACTTCGGTTGATTGTCAAAAGAAGTCTGGTTTGCGGGGTTGTTAATGCGCCACGATAATCATCCAAGACACGCCAAAACGGTCTGCGACCATACCGAATTGTGGTGAGAAGAATGTTTTGGTGAGTGGCATTTGAACCTGACCACCATCGGCGAGGTTTGCGAAAAGTCGCTGAGCTTCGGCTTCATTAGCTGCGGTCACACTTAAGGAAAACCCTTGGTGGGCGATTTGTCCTGAGCAGTGACCATCTGAAGCCATAAGTTCACTTTCGCCGATACGAAAAGCGGCGTGCATCACCTTGTTTTCGATGTCAGCTGGGGCGGGGCAGTTTTCGGGTGGGGTGCTGCAATTCTCAGGTTGTTCGGGATTGTCTTTGAAGCGCATGAGCATTGTGATTTCTGCGCCAAGTACTGTTTTATAGAACTCGAGTGCTTCTTCGCAGCGACCTTCGAAGAATAGATAGGGTTGTATTTTCATTATTATCTCCTTGTTAATAAATAATTTATTACTTGTTAATCGGGTGTGTTATGTGTAGCGATTACTTATATTTAGTGCCATAATGTGAACACTGTCCATAATGTACTGCGAATAATGGACGCTGTCCACAATAGTGTACTTTAATATGAAAGTGTTGTGTACCATGTTTATGGGTAATGAGTATCTGGAGGTTTAAAGCGTGACTACTGTGAAAACCAATAAGACGCCAATTACACGTAGTACTTATCGTCATGGCGATTTGAAACGTGCTTTATTGGAGGCTGGAATTGCGCTTGCGCGAGATGGTGGCCCAGACGCAATTGTCCTGCGCGAGGTGACGCGACGAGTCGGTGTTGCGCCAAATGCGGCATATCGGTATTACGAGAATCGACAACAATTGCTTGAAGCGGTTCGAGCTGCATCATTATCAGCACTCGCGGTTTTTATGGAAAATGAATTAGCCAAATTGCGCGGTGAGAAAAATTCAGCGGATTTGGCGCGGGCGAATCTTCGTGCGGTCGGTACTGGATATTTGCGCTTTGCAGTTAAGGAAACTGGATTGTTCCGTACGGCGTTTGCGACATCAGATGAAGTTGAAGGCGATGCTGATCCTGCCAAAGCTGGAAAAAGTGGATTGAATCCATTTCAGTTACTGGGTGCAGCTTTGGATAAATTGGTTGATGCTGATGTACTAACGGCGGATCGTCGAATGTCAGCAGAATATTTTGCTTGGGCGACCGTGCATGGTTTGGCGGTGCTGGCGATTGATGGGCCATTACGCAATCTTAATCAAAAGCAATTTGATGAGTTGGGACAAAGGTTGTTGGATATGGTGGAGAAAGGATTGTAGGTTGGTATTCGTACGTAATTATAATTTAGCACTGAGTGAAATTCTTTGAATTAGCGCAGATGCTACTTTTTGAGGTTAATGCATTGAATGGATTTAGACAGATTCTAGAAAAACTTCGTGAAAATATTCTTGAGGTAGAGCCGACTGCAGACATTACCCGTCAAAATGAAATTTTAGAGAATGTGTTTAAACGCTCATTACCTAAGATTGTTGATGATTTTATAGAAGGCTCGAAAGAACAGCGTTATATAACATTAAATGATAATGCATTTTTGGAACAAGAATTTGTTGCCCGACTAAAACGGAGGTGGCATGAATCATTTGATTTATTGAGGTTTTTTACTATTGTTTCATTAGAAATTGTGGAAGGTATTGGAGAAAATTCTGACTCATATTATGTTGATGGGCAAAAGAATTTGTTTGTAATACTACTTAAGTTGCATGCTAGATCTATTCAAGTTGCAAGAGAAATACATGTTCTGATGAGTAATGGCTATGCAGATGGTGCATTGAGTCGATGGAGAACGCTGCATGAGATATGTGTAATTCTAAAGTTTATTTTTGAAAACGGCGAGAATACAGCGATTATGTACACTGATTTTATAATTGTTGAGTCTTCCAAAGAGATAGCAACTTATAGTGATAAGGTTGAGATATTAGGCTTTAAGGCTGTTGAAAAAAGCGTAGAAGATGATTTTGCAGCAGAAATAATTAGGCTTAAGAATAAGTATGGTAATGATTTTATAAAAGATTATGGCTGGACTAATCAGGTTTTACTAAGAAAAGAAGATAGAAATTTTACTGGTGTTGAAAAGTCTGTGGGTCTTGATTGGTTAAGGCCTTTTTATAAGTGGGCTTGTAATCCAACTCATGGAGGTGCCAAAACAGCATTTGCACCTGTTGGTTTGTATCAAGTGATTCACGCTTTGCCGTTAAAGTTTTAGAAGTACTTTTTGAAAATATTAAAGATAAATTTTGTGATACTCAAAATGAAATTGAAAATGAGGAAGAACAAAAGCAGAGTTAGATTAAATGAATAATTTATTCGTTTTTTAAGTAATTGTAATTTAAGGATTAGCGTAGTACTAATGTCGTATAATGTATATTATGTTAAATAGAATAATTGCAACAAGCACATAAGCACTGCTCGTTGCTTTTAAAGATTAATGAGTTCTATCCGTTAGTCATACGTTGAGCTACACAACGTTAGAACTCATACAATTGTTTAAAAGTATCCGATTGATATTTATCTTCTTGCCTGCAAATACAAAGGATTCACTCTAGGTAATAAAGCCTGAATATGTTGAATACGGGTTTGTGAACCAGGGTGTGTGCTCAAAAATTGCGGTGGTTCACCTTGGCTAGCCGCGTTCATTTTGTTCCACAAGCTAATTGCAGCTTGCGGATTATAACCAGCGCGAGCCATCAGCTCTAAGCCCAGTGAGTCAGCCTCACTTTCTTGATTGCGGCTAAAAGGCAAATTGAGGCCTAATTGCGTCGCCATCCCAGCCAATTGTGTCTGTCCTTCACTGAGTCCTGCGGCTGAGGCTAAAATACTCAATCCAATCTGAGTCGCGCCACTTCTGGATGCGCGCTCACGGCCATGTTCGCGCAAAGCATGTGCCATTTCATGACCCATAATTGCCGCTATTTCATCGTCTGTTAGGCTTAGACGATCAATAATGCCTGTGTAAAACATGATTTTGCCGCCAGGCGCACAATAAGCGTTCAGTTCATTGCTTTTCAGCATATTAACCTGCCAATTCCACGTTCTTGCAGCAGGATTGTAAATATTAACCTGCGGAATCAATCTGTTGGCAATACGTTGAATACGTTGTAATTGTGCCTGATTTGGATTGAGTAACCCCTTTTGGCTCGCTTCGACTAATGTTTGCTGATAACTTTGCGCAGAAGCTTGATTAATTTCTGCACTGGAAACTAGCATTAATTGTCTGCGGTCTGCGCCCGTTGAGCTATTGATGGTCGAACTGGTACAGCCCGATAAAGCGGTCAAACTACACAATGCTATGACTTGAAAAATACGCATGACAGTGAACCTTATAGAGCCTCAAATTAATAGAAAAATGTGTCTTTTTTGACATTTTGTATCTACGCATTAGCATACTGATAATGCACGGTTATTTTCTATAGTTGTTGTGTAGAAATCGTCGTGTGAATAACGATCAGAAACCTTTAGACGATATTTTAAGCCTAATGCATACAGTTAAGTTTTTGATTTAAAATTGTTTAATTTAGGAAGTTTATCCGATGTCGTGATTTGGGTCTTGTTCCTTAAACCACCCTACTACTGCCTCTTTTAATTTTGCCACTTAAGCAAAAATCGTGGATCTTTTTCAAAATCTAGTATGATGATAGGCGTCATTTTCGGTAATTTGTTGTATTCCATATATTGGGCTTATCGCTCCTGTTTTTAATTGACATGTTTAAAGCGATGCTATGGAAAAAAGGATTGAATTAAACTAGTACTTAAGGATCGAGTGCATTTAAATGAACAAAATTAAACATTATTTCATATTTTCTATGCTGTTAGGGCTTGCATCATGCGGTGGTGGTAGCAGTAGCGGTAGTAATGAGGTTTCAAAGGAACTACCGTCGACTAAGGAACTACCGACTAAGGAATCACCGTCTAAAGAAATACCGCAAACAGAGTCTAAGAATAAGGCTCCTTTTTCAATCATTCAAGCAATAAACATCCCGACACCAGTAGTCGTAGGAACTTCAATTGTACTGGATGGCTCAGAAAGTACTGATGATCATTCGAGTGCGCTCAAATATCAATGGTCAGTCAAATCAAAGCCTGAAAACAGTCATGCTTCTATTGGTCCAACTGATGCAAAAACTTTTGATTTTACGCCAGACATCATTGGCACTTATGAAGTCAGCTTGATCGTTAATGATGGCGAACTAGCGAGTCCCGCCAGTGTAATATCGATCAAAGTTGTTGAAAAACCAACAACTCCACCGCCGACTGAATCGGGTAAGGTTGTGTTTCGCGATGGTTTTTGGACAGGAACAATTCTTGTAGATAAGCAGAGTGTTAACCCGAATGACTACACATGGAGTGCTATGGCTCTTCAGCTGGAAAATAGCAGTTCAGCTGTGATCGTAAAAGATCCAGCTGGGAGTGGGCAAAATGTTGCAAAATTTACCGTTCCTGATGATGGTCAATCCTATCGGGCAGAAATCCAGCGAAAGCAGTTCGACTGGGGTCATTATAATTATTCGGTATCCCACTACATTCCATCTGCATGGCCACGATTTGATTATGGAACAATTTTGACCCAATGGCATGGGTACAATTTAAACAATAAAAACCTAAATCCACCCATTGCGTTAGTGCTTAATGGAAAAAAACCAGAATGGCAGCTACATGTCTATCAGTTAAAGCCCTTGACCTCTCCTACAGCGGTACCTGAAACGATCTTAAAACGATATGTCCTTGATGTCCCAGTTACTTTTGATCAATGGAATAATTGGAATTTTGATATCAAATGGTCTCAATTGGATTCTCATAATCAATTGATTCCTGGTTTGATTGTGGTGAAATATAATGACAAAGAAGTGGCCAGAATTTCTGGTGAGAACAACTATCATCAAGCATGGCCGCCATATTTCCAAATGGGGATCTACAGATCTAGTTGGAGAGAAGGTGCTTTGATCCGCCCAATAGGAGGTCAACCTATTGTGGTTTATCATAAAGATGTTGTGATCAAGGATCTTAATTAGTTTTATTTATGTTATTTCACAAACATTTAAAAGCGATGGCTATCGCTTACATTGCCCTAAACTTCCACTCGCGAGTGGAAGTTTAGGGACGCGGTTCGACAGGCTTTTCATCATAAATAATATGGTATACCCCATTTGGGCTGAGCTTTTCCAATTGACTTTGAAAGGCATCAATCTTTGGTTTATTACTTGCGAGTAAACCATCAAAGTTTAATTCGAACACCAATTTTCGTATGGTTTGCGGCGTCAGATTTTGAGTGTTCAGAATGACATCTAGTGAGGGTGTGTTTTCATTGCGATCAACAGTCCACACGGTAAAGTCGAACTTCTTTAAAGAATCGGATAGCAGTTCTGGCGCAATGTCTTTGGGTACAAATGAAGTTGGTAGTGTGTATGGCTGATGTGCCGTCAGCAAATAAGGCTGCCAAAAGCGCACGATACTCGCAAGCTCCGTGGTTGAGCGGTTAATGGCATCAATCTGCCGTGGAATGGTTGCAGCCATAGCCTTCCCGTCCATTCGCTTTGTACCGAGTAATGTCATCGGATCATCGAAATACAAGCCATCGAAATTGACCGTTTTCGCCAGATCCTCATACAGATCTTTAATGATCTGTCGGCGTGCCTGAGCTTTGGGGTTGATACAAGATCGGCACGAACGTTGAGTCAGGAGTGGCAACTGACTGAAATCCCACGCCATCAGCGGCATGCCTGCAAAAACATGCTCCACCTGAGTCCTACTCTGGATTTGCCAAGCCACGCGATTAAATAAATCTGCGCGCATTGGCAGATGCCTGTTGGGGAAATAAACCTGATTTGCCAATCCCGTCCGCGCTGAGCGTGAGAATGCTTGAATATAGACACTATTGAGCGCCGAACCATGAATCCGATCAAGCAGCCGACTGAGATTTTTTTCCTGCTGTACTTGATCTGGGTCATAGATCAGGTCGAGATCGACATACATACTTTTTTGCGGCAAGTCATTATCGGTCTCATCGCTGTCGCGACTATGAATATCTGCAGCCAACTCGGCTAGTGTGGTTGAGCTTTCCAGCAAAATTCGCCGTAAAGCTGTCAGCGGTGTGCTGCTCGTATTCGGCCCATCTTCTAGTGTCAGCGCTAAGGGCATGCCGAGTTTGACTGCGATCGCCGCTGCGCTGCCATTGTAACTACCATAAGGCCATACCATGATGCGCGGTGCGTTAAAGCCGTGCTGGCGAAACAAATCGATATTCTGCTTGAGATCAGTAGAGATGCGATTTTGATACCGCGATTCCGACTCATAGCGCAGGTCTTCGGCATCATAGCGATGAGTCGTCACTGCGGGTTCCATATTGCCTTGTGGATTAGCGAGAATGCCGTCATGCAATGCAAATGTATGATTGCCTAATTCAATCAAGCCGCTATTGACCATTTCATGGAGTTGATCCCAAGTGAAGAACTCATGTCGGGATACTTTCTTATGATCGAAATCAACCGTCTGGTCTTCTGATCCTACTAACCAGCTTCCGACCAGCGCCACGACTGCTGGCGCATGATAAGCCTTTAATAAGGGATAGGCATTGTCGTAGACTGAACGATAGCCATCATCAAATGTTAATAATACGGCATTATGAGGGAGTGGCTTCTGACCACGACGGGATGCCAGAATGTCGTCAATGCTGACGAAATGATATTGATTGCGCTGTAGCCATGCCATTTGTTGGCGAAAGTTTTCTGGTGAAGTCGCGTAATCGGGATCTAAAGCTTGCGCTGGATCAATAATTTCATGATAACCAATCACGGTCAGCTCATTCTGGCCGCTGTAGCTTTTTGAAGATGCATCACTTGCGGCAGAAATAAAAAGAGCAAGAAAAATGAAACATTTCAGCATCTGCAACCTCAAAAATCGTTAAAGGTTTGATCTCAATTCTGATCTTCATCACGCAGACGGCATCGCCTTAATCGCCAACGGAAAATTGTCGAAATGTAACACATATGACAACAATTATCCGAGCAGCACTAAGCGGTGTAGATCTGCGAGCTGAATTGATTCCCCGCTTCTTTACATTAGCTCGATAAAGCTGCGACTTTGCTCCGCGCCGTATGCAGTTTTTTATAACTCTCAATCAGACGCAGATGTCGATCCAGCCCTTCAAGTTTCATGCTCGTCGGCGTTAAACCGAAGAAACGCACGCTTCCATCCACAGACGCCATCACCGCGTCCATCCGCGCATTGCCAAACATCCGACGGAAATTGACCGCATAATCATCCAGTTTCAGGTCATCGTCCAATTCCACCTCAAGCACAACATTTAAACACTGATAAAACAATCCGCGTTCGACCGTGTTGGTGTTGTATTGCAAGAACGTTTCCACTAACTCTTTCGCAGATTCAAATTGCTTTAGAGCGAGATGAATCAGTAGTTTTAACTCTAGAATCGTGAGCTGACCCCAGACCGTATTGTCGTCAAATTCGATGCCGATCAATGTTTTGATTTCAGTATAATCATCGAGCTCACTGTCGTCTAAACGTTCAACCAATGCTTTAAGACTGGCGTCGTCCAAGCGATGCAAGTTCAAAATATCAGCGCGGAACGCCAGTGCTTTGTTGGTGTTATCCCAGACCAAATCTTCTACCAGATAAATTTCCGAATAATCGGGAACCAAAATGCGGCAAGCCGTTGCGCCTAAATGCTCATACACAGCCATATATACTTCTTTATCCATCTCTTCGAGAATGCCGAATAGCGCTGCAGCTTCTTCGGTATTCGGGTCACTACCCCAGCCCGAAAAGTCCCATTCGACAAAATCGAAATCTGATTTGGCACTGAAAAAACGCCACGACACCACACCGCTGGAATCAATAAAGTGTTCAACAAAGTTATTCGGTTCAGTCACCGCATTACTTTCAAAAGTTGGCTGTGGTAAATCGTTCAAGCCTTCAAAACTACGACCTTGCAGCAACTCCGTCAGACTGCGTTCCACTGCAATCTCAAAACTTGGGTGTGCCCCAAACGAGGCAAACACACCACCTGTACGCGGGTTCATTAAAGTCACGCACATGACTGGATACTTGCCGCCCAGTGAGGCATCCTTCACTAACACTGGAAAGCCTTGCTCCTCCAGCGCCTGAATACCCGCCAGAATGCTTGGGTATTTGGCCAATACTGCCTGCGGTACATCTGGCAGTGCCATTTCGCCTTGCAGAATCTCACGCTTCACCGCACGTTCAAAAATCTCCGATAAACACTGAACCTGAGCTTCTACCAGCGTATTACCAGCACTCATACCATTACTTAAATACAAGTTTTCAATTAAATTAGATGGGAAATACACGACTTTGCCATCGGACTGACGTACAAACGGCAGCGAACAAATACCGCGCTCAGTGTTACCCGAGTTGGTGTCGTACAAATGCGAGCCACGCAGTTCATCTTCTGGGTTGTAAATCTCTAGGCAATATTCATCAAGAATTTCTTTCGGTAGCGCGTCGTCAGGACCTGGCTTAAACCATTTTTCATCTGGGTAATGCACAAAGTCAGCATTGGCAATGTCTTCACCCCAAAACTGGTCGTTATAGAAGAAATTACAGTTTAAACGCTCAATAAATTCGCCCAGCGCCGATGCCAACGCGCTCTCTTTGGTTGAGCCTTTTCCGTTGGTAAAACACATCGGCGAATGTGCATCACGGATATGCAGCGACCACACATTAGGAACAATATTGCGCCACGAAGCAATCTCAATCTTCATGCCCAAGTTCGCTAAAATCGCCGACATATTGGCAATGGTTTCTTCTAGCGGTAAGTCCTTGCCTGCTATATAAGTAGCGGTGTCTGATCCCGAACTCGGAATCAGCAACGCCTGAGCATCGGCATCGAGATTTTCAACTTCTTCGATGACAAATTCAGGCCCTGCCTGTATCACTTTTTTGACAGTACAGCGATCAATAGAGCGCAAAATACCTTGACGGTCTTTGTCGGAAATGTCGGCTGGCAACTCGATCTGAATTTTAAATATCTGTTTGTAGCGGTTTTCTGGATCGACAATGTTGTTCTGTGACAAGCGAATGTTATCGGTAGAAATGTCACGCGCAGCGCAGTACGCTTTTACAAAATAAGCTGCACATAAAGCCGATGAAGCAAGAAAATAATCGAACGGGCCTGGCGCTGAACCGTCGCCCTTGTAGCGAATCGGTTGATCAGCAATCACCGAGAAGTCATCGAACTTTGCTTCTTGTCGAAGGTTGTCGAGATAATTGACTTTGATTTCCATGCTGGTACCTAGCTATTCTTAACCCGAATCACGGATATGAAATTGATTTGAAAAAAATGATTTAAAAAAGAGTGTATAGAGCCATTCGTTTAGTGATCACACCGATTGACTGACTCCTGCAACGATCGGCGACATTATAGAGTTTTTATAATAGCGTTTATGTTTAATTGATGGCTTTTGTCTGTCTTTCTAGACTATTTTTATGAGCAATATTTAAAACAAGAACACTCATACTGTCGATACCAATACCTTTGTCAGATTCCATCTATTACGGTTTTGACACCACAAAATTACTCTGACGTAGCTTCTTCCAAATCGCATGACCCACACGATCAAACTCACGTACCACCTCAATGAATTGTTCCCGCGCCGCAACATCCACGAATGGCGCGGGTAACAAGGGATCAAACACAACGTCATGAATCGCAGCGCTGCCCAACAAAAGTGATTCTTGTGCAGCAACACCCAAATCCAACTGATCAACTTGAGCCATCCAGTCTTGCAGTTGTTTTTTGATAGTCTCATAGTTTTTTGCTAACCCAGCGCAATTCCATAACGCCTGAATGCGCGCTTCTGTCGCGTTCTCAAAGTCGCTGGAAACACAGATTAAGGCGTCATTTTCAAGTCCCAGTTTTCTCAGACGAATTCGTACTGCATTCACATCCGCCGTAATATTGTTGGGTCGAATGTAGAGACCTTTTTCTAATTCACGGAAACCGAGTAATTTTAAGGCGCGTTCACGGCGAATCAGAGCGGTGCGATCTGTGCGGCCTAAGCTGCCTGTATGTACTGTTATATAGTCGCCATGCCATGGTCTGACTTGGTAATTTTCCGTTCGCCAAGTCGCAATTTCACCCGCAACTTCCATTGCTTTTGGCCCGAGTTTATAAAGACCCCTACCCGTACTTTCTGCTAATCCTTCGGCTAATAAACGTGTTAATGTCACACGAGCACTGACTTCGCCTAACTCGAATAGAACGCAGGCGGCGACAGCATCTTTGGCAGGTAAAGACGCGCCATTTTCGGCTAATAATAAGTCGAGAATCAGTTTTCGTGGCGTGATTTTCATTGGGTTTGTCACATTGATTTATTGCATATTACTCATTGTATCACTGAGTGATTAGAGTTGTAGTATTTTCAATTTATAAATTATATTGAATAATAATGTAATATTTACTCAATCATTTTATCGCGAGTTCTATCATGGAAAGCTCGAATTTACCTCAACATCCAGACGTTTTAGCCAATACCCACGAAGTCTTTAATCAAACGCCACCCTTGGTGAATTACAACGCGTTTGAAGGCGATACAGCATTAAAGGAAGCTGTAATCCGTGAAGGTGCTGCGTGGGCGATTCCACAAATTTCGGCGCATGGCGCACGAACTGGAAGTGCGGAAGTGATTGAATGGGGCTACCTCGCTAATGAGTTTAAACCGCAATTTCATAGCCATGATCGTTTGGGTAATCGCGTTGATTTGATTAAATATCATGATGGTTATCACAACATGATGCGCTTTGCGCTCGAATCAGGCATTCACTCTACCCCATGGACAGATCCCAAGTCAGGTGCTCATGTTGCGCGTGCAGCGATGGGAATCCTGCAAGGTCAAATTGACGCTGGGCATATTTGCCCGATCACCATGACGTTTGGCGCAGTTCCTGCGTTGAAAAATACACCTTCTATTGCCAACGAATGGCTGCCAAAGATTCTCACCAAAGGCTATGACCCACGTAATGTGCCGCACATGGAAAAACAGGCATTAACCATTGGCATGGGAATGACTGAAAAACAAGGTGGCTCAGATGTTCGCGCCAATACGACGCGTGCGTATGCGCTGGGAAAAGAAGGCTCTGGCGAAGCCTATGAGTTGATTGGACATAAATGGTTTACTTCTGCGCCGATGTGCGATGGATTTTTGATGTTGGCGCAATCCACGGGCGGTTTGTCCTGTTTCTTGGTGCCGCGTTGGAAGCCTGATGGCAGCAAAAATCCAATGCAAGTACAACGCCTGAAAAACAAAATGGGCAATGTGTCGAATGCCTCTTCTGAAATTGAATTGTGTGGTGCATTTGGTTGGATGGTTGGTGAAGAAGGGCGTGGTGTTCCGACGATTATTGAAATGGTTGGTATGACACGGTTTGATTGCATGATGGGTTCAACCGCTAGTATGCGACAAGGTGCAGCCCAGGCGATTCACCATGCTGTGCATCGCAGTGCGTTTGGCGACAAGCTGATTAATAAACCCGCTATGCAAAATGTCTTGGCGGATTTACAGCTTGAAGTTGAAGGAGCCTTGGCGATGACCATGCGAATGGCGCGCGCGTTGGATAATCCAACCGATGAACGTGAAAAAATGTTACTCCGTTTAGGGTTGCCTGCAGGTAAGTATTGGATTACTAAACGCAATCCGAATCATGCCTATGAAGCGATGGAGTGTATTGGTGGTAATGGCGTGATGGATGATTTTATGATGGCGCGACTCTACCGCGATGCGCCGATCAATGCCATTTGGGAGGGTTCAGGCAATGTGCAAGCCTTGGATATGCTGCGTGCAATGGAAAAAACACCAGAGACTGTTCATGTCTGGATTGATGAGCTGAATAAGACTCAAGGTGAAAATGCTGCGCTAGATCAAACGGTTGCTAAACTCAAAGATGAACTCATGGATTTTAGAGAGATGGAGTATCGTGCACGGCATATTGTTGAGCAAATGGCTCTGACAATGCAGTCGAGTTTGCTCATTCAAGCGGGTAATGAGACGGTGGCTGATGCATTCATTCAGTCTCGTTTGGGCGCGCATGGTGAGCGTAATTATGGAACTTTGCCGCGTGGGATTGATTGCAGCGCGATTATTGATCGTGGAAATCCGTTGACACATTGATCTTAATATAGTTTCTGAGTGTAGAATACATCGATGATTTGCCAATAGGATTTTGCCGCAATGAACATAAGAAAGCGTTTCTGGATTGCTGCGTTAACGGCTGTAGGCGTGATCATCGGTGTGTTTTTCTATGAAAAATCACCTCAATATGACGGCACACCTTTTGTCGTCGGCTCGGGTGAATATGTTGGTTATACGGCTGCGGAAGCGAATGGATTCAAGAAAGCCGCTGATTGTATGAGTGATCCTGAAACGAAGAATGATGTGCAATATGTTGAGGGATGTCAGCGTTATTTTGTGGGTAAGTGAGGCTCAGTTATTTGTAAGTTATTTTCCTTTCCCTAAAATCTTTGTCTTTAGTAAAAAGTATAAGGATGTTGCGAAATAAAAATATGCCGCCCAATAAAAACCAAAAATTACAAAATTTAGTATTGCGAAAAAACAACCAGCCAGCCTAAAACCCCATACACCAACGTAGAAAAGCGTTGTTCCTTCATCATTACTTTTGAGACTATGGGTAATGAGATTCAACTCGTTAATATAGAAATACCAATACCAAGCTGTCGAGATTATGAATGTAAAACATATGTTTTGTATCAGTTGCTTATTGATCATATCGTCATGTGGTTTAAACGAAAATGGTACTCCTTGCTGTGAGTAGAAAAGCTTACTTTCACTATAAACTTTGTATATTGACCCACTAAATATGAATGCAGTTAAAGCCGCTATTGGCGTTAACAACCCTGTAATTCCAATAAATGCATAACACGCTTTTGGATCGACAGCCGTGCAATGAACTGAGCTAATACTCGCAGTAGGAACAAGTCCATCAACATACGGTTTGATCAGTTCTAAATTAAGGGCGTTAGGATAAATCGGTAAAATAATGGCAAGTAATACAATAATTAAAGATACGAAAATTAGATGTAAGCGTAATCGGTATGCATGCGGTAGAAGGCTTTTTATATTTTTTGTCATTTTATGCATTCGATTTTTTTGATGAGCAAATAAGAACTTGGACACTCACCCATCACGTTGAGTGAGCATCCGACAATTACCTTCTATTTTGTTATTTGCGTTTTAGATACCGCCGCTGCATTCGCAGCCCTTTGTTTATACTTTTCAGCAGCACCTTTGACTAAATCAATCACTGTACCTTTCGTGCTTTCAGACAGTAAAACAGTATTTTGAGTTGTAGGCACAAAGTTGATGCGAGCCGAGCCGTATTCACTATAATTCGTGATCGAGCTAAAGCCGATTTTCATGTTGCGAGCCGATTTAGAATCTAAGTCCACAACACCTTCAACGCGACTTTGAATTAAACGTCCTGCTTTATCTAACAAATAAATTTTTTGGAATTTACCATTTATATTAAATGGAAGCGGAGTGCTATTCGGTTGTCCGTAGGTTGATCCCATGGCTGAAATAAGACCAATAAAACCGTCCATATCAGGTTCTTTTTTATCAGTGGACTGAGTCGATGTACTATTTATTTGCTTCGGCTTGGTTTTAATTGCGGCAAGGAAATCAGCACGATGTGCATCAAACACAACTTTATTTACCGTCATTAAATCTTGATAAGTTAAAGATAATTCAATTTTTCTCACGCCACCTAAAGCGGTATCCGCTGCGTCAAGTGGCAGATCTCGGAACATACGTGGATCGAATTTACGTGAACTGTCGAGCGCGACATCATGTGACCAAGTAAATAGCTTTTTGAAATCAATACGATCAGTGATCGGCTGAATACTAAATTGGCTGTACTTCCCTTCACTGTTTAAATTCACCAATAATGGCGAAAATGCAGATAAATCCGCATAACCTTGTGCATTGGCTAAATCCAAAACCATTGGAACGCGAATAAAACCGCCTGTATTGATAGCTTTATAGGTGATTTGCGGCGTGATTTCGAGGCGTTGATGTTGCAAGTCGACGATACCGTCGAAGCTAAATTCATTACGTTTGAAAATCGTTTCAAACCAACTGGCAAACTTTTCAACTTCTAGGCTTTTTGCAGTGGCAGTTTTCTGATCTGATGCTGTTGCACTGTCCAGCGAATCACTGACAGGGTTACTGCCCTTCATCAGATTTGAAAAGTTAAGTTGCGTCAGCTGTAAGGTTGAGTGCACTTGATAGTTTGGTTGCTGATACAGTTGGGCAAGACCGTGAGTTACGGCATCATTGGCAGGAATGGATTGCACGTTTGCGGTGGTTGTTACGCATCCACTCATTCCCAGTGCGACAGATATACTCGTTCCCAATAATAAAATTTTACGCATTATTTTTTCATTTCCAATATGAGTTGTCATTTGTTTTCAGTGAGTCATTTTAAGAAATTAATGATGACTTTAGTGCTTTGATAATGCGCTGATTATGCCATTTTTCATGTGGTAACAACAATAACTCTAAATGCTTTATTAGCAAAACCACTCCTTAATAGAGCACACTTATCAATGCACCATAGATCAAAAAATATTCATATATTCGTTTGACAAACTATCTTAAGATATATATCTTACAACATATCTTAAGATATATTAGGAATTCAGAAATGAGGCATTCCCATCATCAACATGGTATTGACGGTTTTTCACTTCATCGACTATTGCATGCCATGAATGGCAATACCCGAGGTGGCGGCGGTAGTCGTTTTCAGGGCGGTGCAAATGGTTTTGGTGGCGATGGCGACGGTTTCCCGCGTGGTCGTAAGTTCACCTCTGATGATTTGCAGTTGATGCTATTAGCATTGATCAATGAAGAACCCAGCTATGGCTATGAGTTGATCAAAGCACTGAAAGTTCGCTCAAATGGCTTCTATAGTCCAAGCCCTGGCATGGTCTACCCTGCACTCACGTATCTAGAAGAATTGAATTATGTGACTGTTCAGTTGGAAGCGAATCGCAAATGTTATGCACTGGATGAAGCAGGTCGCGAACATCTCACCGCAAACCGTGAACGCGTCGAACACATGTTTGCCAAACTCGGTCATATCGCACAAAAAATGGATTCCGTCCGTCGTGCTTTTTCAGGCGAAAATGCAGATGATGAAGGTGGTTGGCTGCCTGAGCTCATTGAAGCGCGTCGTGCGCTAAAACATGCGCTATTCCATCGAGACAATATATCCGCCAGCGAACAACGCCGAATCGCCGCAATCCTCGCACGTACAACAGCAGAAATTGAAAGTGGCACTGACAGTAACAGCTAAAGTGGCACAGCTGAAGCGTCTTAATCAGATAAACCAGTCGTAAATATAACGATAAGTTTTAAAGGAACACATCCATGTATACCCTCAGTCCTGCGCACGAAAAACGCCTTCTTTGGCTGCTTGCGCTCACGCAATTTACCATCATCATGGATTTCATGGTCATGATGCCGTTAGGCCCGCAGATCATGCAGGCTTTCCAAATCTCACCAGCAGCATTTGCGACAGCGGTCTCTGCTTACTCATGGTGTGCGGGTCTTTCAGGGCTTTTTGCGGTTACCTATATTGATCGTTTCGATCGTCGTCGCTTACTGCTGGTGGTCTATGCATTGTTTGCATTGTCTAACTTAATCTGCGCATTAGCAGATAGTTATTCTTTATTGCTTGCTGCGCGTGCCTTTGCTGGGATTACGGGCGGTGTGCTCGGTTCTGTGGTCATGGCAATCGTCAGTGATGCAATTCCCGCTCACCGCCGTGGTGCTGCGATGGGTATTATCATGACGGCATTTTCACTCGCAGCGATTGCAGGTGTTCCAGCTGGCGTGGTGCTGGGGGCACATTTTGGCTGGGCGGCGCCGTTCTTTCTGTTGGTTGTGTTGTCAGTAGTTGTTTGGGTGGCGGCATTGCAGATTATCCCTTCTCTCGCTGGGCATTTAAGTAAACATCCTGCGCCCTTGAGCCAAGTGCTTCCTCAATTGTGGAGTCTGTTTAGCAACTCACGACATTTGAATGCATTCGCGTTTACGTTCACGATGATGGTTTCGCAGATGCTGGTGATTCCGTTTATTGCACCGACGTTGGTCGCCAATCATGGCGTACAACCAGAAATGTTGGCGTGGATTTATATGGCTGGCGGTGCAGCGACTTTCTTTACCTCACGTCTCGTCGGTCGTATGGCTGATCGCTATGGTAATCGTCGTGTTTTCCGAGTTGCGGTATTGTTATCAGCAGCGCCAGTGCTACTCGTGACGCACATGCCTGATTTGGCATTTATTTGGATTCTTGTGCTTTTCACATGCTTCATGGTGACGGTATCTGGACGTTTTGTGCCGATGCAAGCACTGATGACCACCGTTCCTGAACCTACGCGACGTGGTGCATTTTTGAGTGCAAACAGTGCGGTCCAATCGTTGGGAACGGGTTGTGGTGCATGGCTCGGCGGCATGATGCTCACAACGACTGCCAATGGTCAAATTGTCGGTTACGGCACGGTCGGTTTGACGGCTGTTGGGTTGGCATTTGCTGCGGTGATGTGGGTCAGCCGCGTTAAAGTGACTGAACACAAACAACCAGCGCCAGCAAAAAATCTCGACGCAGGCGTAGAGCCAATGAGCGAAGCGTAGCGTTTTGAAAAAGTTAAAAGCTTAATCGTTAATTGCAGAAACCCTCATACCAATGTGAGGGTTTTTGCCGTTTGCTCAATCGTCTCAATGTGTTCGACCATGAGCCACTTGCGTAACTCTTGATAAACGCGTTCATCACTTATGATTGCAATGTGATTAATATCATTTAATAAAACGCGTTTGAGTTGTGGTGCGCTCAGCACTTCTCCGCGCTTATCTTGCGCCAACGCACTCGACACTGGGACGATACCATCACCAATCCAATTTTCGGTATGCGCCTCACTCCAGGAGGTGGCTAATAATAGATGACTGACCTTCTCAGCTAATGCCGGCATCTTCTGATCAGCAGTGATTTGTGACTCACGTAAATCACGAATCCCTTGACTACGAATATTACCTAGGCGCATCAATGGACGCGTATATGGCGTGAAATTAAGTATATTATTCAATTTGTTGCCAGCGACTTCCCAAGGCGCACCCAAGTGTGGAGTGCCTAAATAAGCCGCATGGCTTAAACGTGCTAGCCATCTCTGATTTTTGATTGCTGCATAGTGGCTTGCGCTGCGAATGAGCAACCCACCCATGCTATGACCAATCAGCCAAATTGGCGAACCTTGATCGGCAAAATGTTGTTCTAATAATTTAGAAAAATCTTGTCCATTAGCAGAAATGGCACGTCCTGTGTTGTAGCGTAACCAAGCAAGTTGATAGCCTTGCTCGCTTAATTCCTGAGAAAACTGAAGATGATTTGCGGACTGATTCCACTCCAAATCGCTATGACATAAGCCGTGCAGAAATAGCACATGACCTTTTGCAGGTTGATGTGCCCATTGTGCTGTATCGAGTACCTTGCCTTGCCCATCACGTAAGGTCAACGGAGTGGCTAATGGACTATTCCATGCTTCCAATTTATCGCCGCAAACGCCATTGAGTGCCGCCTGCGTACGCAATACTGGCAAGGTACTGAATTCAGTTTTTGCGGTCATCTTATGGCTAAGTTTAGCCAACAACGCAAAACTGTTTGAGACAATCCGATAGGGAAACGGTGCAAAACGTGCATTTGGCTGATGCTTTTTATTGAGGGGCGATGGCATATAGGTAATCGTGCTATGCATTTCAGCGACTAGATCCGTGACTTCTTTTGCACTGTGCATTGCTAAATGAAGCACTGAGCCGACTGCATGAATTGTCGATTTCTGAACAATTGCTTTGTTTTGTTTTACGATTGAGAGTGTTTCTGAACTCATGATGGTGCCGTCAGTGTACGATTGTTCACTAAGCTAAATGTAAACGATCTGCTTGTCAATATATTTAGATTGGGAACGTGTCTGAACAGTATTTTTTTCATAACACTAACTTCTAAAAAATGCGATATGATCGCGACATCGCCGCCAGATTACCTGTCATTTTTCAGGTCATCCCAGCTCATCGTAAAGGACTCGCCATGACTTCCGAAAAAACAGCCTGCATTTTATGCTCACGTAATTGTGGGCTCGCTGTAGAAATCGAAGATGGCAAATTTACCAAGATTCGCGGCGATGAAGATCATCCGTTGACCAAAGGCTATATCTGCCAAAAAGCCGCCCGCCTCGAACATTATCAAAACCACGATGATCGACTGACTCATCCATTAAAACGTCAAAGTGATGGCAGTTTTTCTCAAGTGAGTTGGGATGAAGCGCTGACTGATATTGCTCAACGTTTGCTCGATATTCGTGAGAAGCATGGTGGTGATGCCTTTGCATTTGTTGGCGGCGGAGGTCAGGGCAATCACCTCGGCGGCGCTTATAGTCGTCAAATTTTATCCGCGATGAAAAGTCGCTTTGCCTACAACTCCTTGGGTCAAGAAAAAACGGGCGATTTCTGGGTGAATGGTCGCTTATTTGGCAGCCAAATGTGCCACACCACAGAAGACGTTGAGCACGCGGATTATGTCTTGTTTATCGGCACGAATCCTTTTCAAGCCCACGGTATTCCTAATGCGCGTCACACCTTAAAAGAAATTCAAAAAGACCCAAATCGCAAAATGGTCGTGATTGACCCGCGTCGTTCGGAAACCGCCAAACATGCTGATATCCATCTGCAATTAAAACCCGGCACTGATGCTTATTTATTGTCAGCGATACTCTCTATCATCGTCCGTGAAAATTTGCATGATCGAGAATTTATCAAACAACATTGCAATGACTTTGATTTACTTGAAAAAGAACTTTTAGAAATTCCGGTTGAGGATTATGTTCAGCGCGCCGATGTTCCGCTTGAAGATGTGATTCGCGTCGCGCGAGATTTTGCGAACGCGCGTACAGCGTGTGTTCGGATTGATCTCGGTATTCAACAAACCTTGCACACTACGCTGAATGGTTATTTGGAAAAACTGCTGTATTTGATTACGGGTAATTTTGGCAAGAAAGGCGGCAATAATCTGCACTCGTTTCTTTTGCCAATACTTGGTAATACCGATGAGCGTAAAACCAAAAAAGGTAAATCGCTCAAGCTCACCGCATATCATAAAATGCACCCAATTGCAGGAATTTATCCGCCGAATATTTTGCCCGATGAAATTGAACATGAGGGCGAAAATAGAATACGAGCAATTTTTGTCGATAGCGCTAATCCAATGCTGACTTATGCTGACACCCAAGCTTTTGAACGTGCTTTCAAAAAATTAGATTTACTTGTGGTCGTTGAAGTGTCAATGACTGAAACTGCACGTCTCGCCCACTACATTTTGCCCGCTGCATCGCAATTTGAGAAATGGGAAGCGACAGGTTTCAACCTCGAATTTCCAGAAAATGCCTTCCACCTCCGTCATCCGTTATTTCCCGCTTTAGGTGAGTCATTGCCTGAGCCAGAAATTTATACGCGGATATTGGAAAAAATGAAGGAAATTCCTAATACTTTTCCGCGATTGCAACGACTTGCGCAATTAGAACCTAAATCATCTGCACATCTTGGCTATATGGGTGCGCTTGCAGTCACGCTTGCCCGCCATTCACATTGGCAAAAATATGCCGCTTCGATTGTGTACCGCACGTTGGGTAAGGCTTTAGACAATGACGCCGCAGCCGCTGCACCGCTACTGCCACTTGCAATTCAGTATGCACAAACTCATTACGCCGCGGTTCGCCGTGCAGGGCATCAAGGCAATCGTTTAACTTTAGGTACTGCGCTGTTTCGAGCGATTATGGATCGACGTGCTGGCACAATGTTGAGTAAACATGAGTTCACAGAGATGTGGTCATTGATGAAAACCAAAGACAAACGTATCCATCTCGCCATTCCTGAAATGCTTGATGAGCTGCGTGCATTGAAATCTGAAGTGATGCCGGGCGCGGATTATCCGTTTATTCTCATGGCTGGCGAACGTCGTAGCTATAACGCCAATCAGATTTATCGCGATCCGACATGGCGTAAAGTCGATCCACATGGCGCGATGCGGATGCATCCAGACGATGCCAGCAAACTGGAATTGGTCGATGGTTCGCGTGCTTCTTGCCAATCAGCTGGAGGTCGTATCGACGTGGTGATTGAAATTGATGATGCTGTCCGTCGCGGCATGGTCACACTGCCCCACGGTTATGGCATGCGTTACAAAGGTAGCGAGCCGATTGGGCCACAAATCAATTTACTGACTTCAGGAACGCATTGCGATGCGCTGTCGCGTACACCGTTTCATAAATATGTGCCTGTGCATATTTATAAGATTAATAGTGAAGTAACAACGACCTCTTAATCATTGAATTGTGCAATTAGATCAAAGGTCTAATTGCACAGTTCTATTGCTTAGTAATTGAGTCGCTTGGTTGGCGGGAATTGGCTTACTCACCAAATAACCTTGCAAAACATCACAACCTTGGTCGCGCAAGTAGCGTGCCTGTTCAATGGTTTCAACCCCTTCGGCAACAACCTTCATACTTAAAGCATGACTCATCGCGATCATCGCTAGAATAATAGCTTGTTGTTCTGGGCTATCGACCATTTGAATCACAAATGAACGGTCAATTTTAATGACATCAATGGGATATAACCCAAGATAGGACAACGAAGAATAGCCAGTTCCAAAATCATCAAGCGCAATAGTCACATTGCGATTACGAATTTCCTGCAAAAGATGTCGCACCTTTTCTCGCTCAACCATGAGCAAACTTTCAGTGATTTCAAGCTCCAAGCTCATCGGTGCAATTTGGTGTTTATCCAGTACGCGATCTAGAGTTGCCAGAAAATTTCCACGTTGTAATTGTTGCGCTGACACATTGACCGCAACTGTGAGATGACCTAATCCAGCATCAGCCCAAGCTTTAATCTGCGCACATGCCTGATCCAAGACAAATTCACCGAGTTGTCCGATCACACCAATTTCTTCAGCAAGACTGATAAATTCTACTGGAGAAACAAGCCCTTTTTCAGGATGATTCCAACGGACTAACGCTTCAAATCCGACGATTTTTTTGTCTTGCGGCTGTATTTTTGCTTGGTAATAGACCTCAAACTGCGAAAGCGATACCGCTTTCCGCAACGCATTTTCCAAGAAAATACGATCATGAGGAATGATCTGCTTCTGAGTTCCCGCAAAAATAATGGTATTGCCACCCTGTTTTTTTGCGTCTTTTAATGCATTTTCAGCAGAATAAAATAAGGTATCAAGCTGTTGACCATTTTCAGGGAAATTCGCGATGCTGATTGATACAGTGACAGTAACTTCTTGTCCATTAATATTGAATGATGTATCAAAAAGCTGTTGCAGCGTCTGGGCAGCTTCTCTAAGTTGCTCTGGATTACTGTCAGAAGTATCGAATACAATTCCAAAATCATCACTACCCAAGTACGCAATAACTCGGGTGCGGATTTTTAGTCTTGCTAATCGCCCAGCCACTTGCTTAAGGAGTTGGTCAGCACCCTTCGCACCCAACAAATTATTGAGTAATCGGAATCGATCTAAATTAAGTAGTATCAAGCCAAAAGGTGATTTTTTTTCAAGGCATTGCAAAATGAATTGATGAAGGTGTTCTTTAAAATAAGTGCGATTCGGTAGATCAGTTAGCGTGTCGTAGTTTGCCAAATAAGATAAACGTTGCTCGCTTTTACGACGTTCTGTGAGATCGCCAATGATGCCGATGTAATGGGTGATACGGTTTTGATCATCATGTACCGAGTTGATATGTAACCAAGCTGGGTATTCCTCACCGTTTTTGCGCTCAGTAAAAAACTCTCCCTCAAATACGCCATCTGTTTCTAATGTTCGAGTAACATTTTTTGCAGCGTTTACCACGGTTGCTTTATAGTTGCGATCACGACTCATAAATCGAGTGCCAACTAACTCTTCTTTTGAAAAACCTGAAATTTTTTCAAAATAAGGATTGATGTTTTGAATCCGAAATTGATGATCTAAAATGAAAACGCCTTGCGATACATGTTGGAATAGCATGTTTGAAAGTTGTTTAGTTTCAGGCGTGGTGCTTTCATTACTCAAGCTCTCACTAAATTCCATGTTCATTCCTTTCAACATTATTCTACGATCTGAATTGCTTAATCATTCAAAAAAAATGATTAGAAATTATAGGCAATTCAAAAATTGATCGTGTTATGTGTGTCCATTTTAGACAAATTTTATGTTTGTATTATACCTGTAACTGCCTTGTGCAGGTTTAAATTCTCACAATCCATTTTTCCTGTGCTGTGTAGAACCCAGACGAATATAAATGTGTATTCATTGGTCATTTAGTCGATATTAACTTTCATTTCTATAAATATAGGAATATGATGACCATCATGAAAAATGCAAACTCTGACAAATTCACCAAAAAGAAGCTCTCGCACGATCGCATCGTCGAGGTTACTTCGCAAGCGATCCGCCGCAGTGGTTATGACGGCACAGGGATTGCCGACATCATGAAGCAAGCGGGTCTGACGCATGGTGGTTTTTATTCACACTTCACTTCACGCGAAGCGCTACTTGCTGAGGCAGCAGACCGCGCTGGTGCAGATTCCGTTGCAATGACAGCAAGTATTGCCGCTTCCGCTCCTGCTGGACAAGCAATCCCTGCAATGATGCGTGCCTATCTTTCTAATGAACATGTACAAAGCATTGAATTTGGCTGCCCCATTGCGGCGCTTGGTTCTGAAATGCCACGTCAATGTGCAGAAGTTCGTCATGCTTCAACGCGCCATATCAAAGAAATGATTGATTTGGTTGCTCGCCAGTCACCAGATTGGGGACAACCCAAAGCGCATGAAGAAGCATTGTTTACAGTAGCGACGATGGTTGGTACATTATTGCTTGCACGCGCCGTTGATGATCCTAAACTGTCTTCAAATTTACTGAATGCGACTCTAAAACACTTTAACGCTGAATTTTAATTTCTTTGAAATGGAGTTATTTTTTCGCTTTATATTAAAATATGATGATTGTCATATTATTTAAATTTTGAATGATTGAAATCATAGGAATCGTCCTATGAAACGATAAAGGAAGAACATGATGAAAAGCAAAATCGCGTTAGTCACTGGTGCTTCATCTGGCATTGGAGAAATTACAGCAATACGCTTAGCGCAAGCTGGTTACACAGTGTATGGCACCAGTCGCCGTGGAACTCAAGGTGTAAATCAGCCATTCACAATGCTGGCACTCGATGTCACTAGCGATGATTCAGTAGAAGCATGTGTCAACGAAGTCATCCGTTTGCATGGTCGTATCGACCTTTTGGTGAATAACGCTGGCTTTGGTGTCGCACCTGCGGCTGCTGAGGAAAGTTCTATTGCACAGGCGCAAGCGATATTCGATACCAATTTTTTCGGAATCCTACGTATGACTCGCGCCGTTGTACCACACATGCGCAAACAAAAGAGCGGGCGTATCATTAATATCGGTTCTGTACTCGGATTCCTTCCTATGCCATATATGGCACTGTACGCGGCAACCAAGCATGCGGTTGGAGGATACTCCGAATCGCTTGATCACGAACTGCGCACTTGGGGGATTCGTGTTTCAGTGGTTGAACCTGCTTATACCAACACTAAATTTGACGCGAATCTGTTAGAACCAGATGAAAAATTAGCTGAATATGAATCTATTCGCACCGCGTTAGCGTCACGAATGAAAGACGTGCTTGCTGGCGCAGATAGTCCTGAAGTTGTCGCCAATACAGTGGTAAAAGTAGCACTCGAAGATCAGCCAAAACTTCGCTATACAGCAGGTTCGCTTGCAGGTAGATTAAAACTATTGCGTCGATTTGCACCGAGTAAACTGGTTGATGCTGGCGTTCGTAAAGACTTAGGGCTCTAATCCTCATCATTACTATGATTTTAATAATTTTATTGAGATAACAAAGATGAAAGCATTTTATATCGAACGTTATGGAAAAACCGAAGTCGGCCAGATTGGTGAAATGCCTACTCCGAATGTAGCTGCCGATGATGTCCTTATCAAAATCCATGCCGCAAGTATTAACCCACTTGATCTAAAAATTAGAGAAGGTGCATTCAAGCTGATTTTGCCATACCCCCTGCCCTTGATTTTGGGTAATGACTTGGCTGGCACTGTTGTTCAAGTCGGGTCTAAAGTGACTCGTTTTAAAGCTGGTGATGATGTTTATGCGCGCGCAGAAAAAGATCGAATCGGTACTTTCGCAGAATTTATTTCAATTAATGAAAGTGCTGTGGCATTCAAGCCAAAGACGCTCAACATGAATGAAGCAGCCTCGATTCCTTTGGTGGGTTTGACTGCGTGGCAGGCACTGGTTGAAAGAGCTGGGCTTAAAGCAGGACAAAAAGTCCTTATTCATGCGGGCTCAGGTGGCGTGGGTACGTTTGCAATTCAACTTGCAAAGTATCTCGGCGCAACCGTAGCTACGACAACAGGCACATCCAATGTTGATTGGGTAAAACAACTGGGTGCAGATGTCGTCATTGACTATAAGACCGCAGCGTTCGAAGATGTCTTAAAAGATTACGACGTTGTGTTGGACACACAAGGTGGTGAGACTTTAAACAAGTCATTAACCGTCCTTAAAGCAGGCGGAAAATTGATTAGCATAGCAGGTGCTCCCGATCCGCAATTTGCCAAAGATATCAATGCGAATTTGATTATTAAAATTGCGAGTTTTCTCCTCAGTTACAGCATCCGTAGAAAAGCCAAGAACAAAGGTGTCACGTATTCGTTCTTATTTATGAAAGCGAATGGTGAACATTTACGCAGTATTGCCGAGTTAATTGATAATAGGCATATCAAGCCAGTTGTCGATCAGGTTTTTCCGTTTGAATCGACGAAAGAAGCACTCGACTACGCTGGTAAAGGACGAGCTAAAGGCAAAGTTGTTATTAGTATGGTTTGAATAATTTGAAAGAAAAGATGTCAGTCTTCCCACTAGCATCTTTTCAATATCAAGCCAGCTCGTGTTTGGTTATTTTATTTCATAAATATGTGCCTGTGCATATTTATAAGATTGAAGAGGTTTAAATTCTTAGCGTGATGGTATGGCTTCCTCCTCCTAAAGATCGGCGTCATAATGCGCCAGACTGGTCAAGAAACCACCAGTCGATATGAAGGAGGAAGCATCATGAAAGTATCACAAATCGGACTCGACTTGGCAAAAGACGTGTTTC
>JANYEL010000157.1 GCA_025363155.1 Moraxellaceae bacterium | reverse complement strand
TGGCTTTGGAGCAATCTGGAACGATTTCGGTATACACTTTACCTTGTCGTTTTAATAAACCAAAAACAATTGTTTTGCCATATGCACCGCGACCGCGTTTACCACGAACCCTGTGAGCTCCGAAGTAAGATTCATCGACTTCAACAGCACCTTGCAAAGGCGATTCAAGTTCGCAGTATTCTGCTATACGATGGCGTATTTTAAGAAAAATCGAGTTCGTTGATCGGACAGAAACTCCGATCAACTCTGCTGTGCTAGATGCCGTAAAATCGAGAGCAAATGAGAAGCAATGCTTCGCAAGGAACAAGTTGTCTAAATTTGGCTTCTGTGATTCTTGAACGGCGATAGTACCTATTTTTCGTTTCCATCTTAGGAAGTTACCACACTTTAAATTGTGCTTAACTTCCTAAGACCCAAAATAAATAATGCAAACAGTCATCCATTTTTTTTCAACGTAAAACTTTGTTCTCTAAATGAGAATGATATACTTACTTTGACTGACTTAACCCCAAATACAGTGAAAACGAAATTTATGGCACATCAATTTACGATTAAAGAAACGATTCATGGTGTTTCAATAGAAAGATTTACAGAACTTGCGGCAGATACATCGATGCATGAGGCAGTGTGTAGACGTATTCCGGGTGAAAACTTGGAAATTCTGGAATCAAAGGTTTCTGGTGACATTTACACAATGCGCCGTGAATATAACCTTGATGTGAATATTCCAGATATTGCAAAAAAATTACTTAAAAATGCTTTCCGTTTAAAACGTACAGATATCACCAACTTGAAAGATCTGACTTCGACAGTGGAGTTAGGTGCAAATTTGCCTTTAATCGCAACGTCTGAACGTACGGTTACAGGCGATAGTCAAAAAGTAGATATCGTATTAACTTGGACTGTCAAAGTGAAAGTGCCTTTAGTGGGTGGAATGCTTGAAAAGCATGCTGAAGGTGAAATTCGTAAATTTAGCCAATTAGAGCTTGAAATTGTTGCAGATGAATTAAAGAAACATCTCTAATTCATGTTCGATTTAAAAAGCTCTCCGTCAGGGGAGTTTTTTATTTGATTAAATCAATCATAGGGTTTGTATATGAGTCCGATTTTACCTGTAGCGCAACGCGGCGAAGAAATTTTAAAACTTAAAGCTGCTCAAGTTGCAGACATTGAATTTAATAGTGAGTGGTTACAACAGCTTGCTGCTGCCATGTATGCAACGATGTCCGAGCGTAGTGGTGTCGGGATTGCTGCGCCGCAGGTTTATATTTCTAAACGTTTGATTATTGTGGCATCTCGACCAAATCCACGTTATCCCGATGCGCCTGAAATGGATGCCGTGGTGATGGTGAATCCTGAGATTTTGGATTTTTCACAGGAAACTTGTTTCGGTGAGGAGGGTTGTCTGAGTGTGCCGAATGAGCGTGGTCAGGTTGAGCGAGCACAAGTGGTGAAAGTGCGCTATCAGACTTTAAAAGGTAAAGTGGTTGAAACTGTTTATGAGGGTTTCCCTGCACGGATTGTGCAGCATGAAGTGGATCATTTGGATGGGATTTTGTTTGTGGAGCGGATTTAAATTTGATTTAGAAACTCTCTTTTGAAAAGCTATGTTTAGGTTAATAGTTGAAATGTGTTTTCAGCGAATTTGCTTTGAAGTCGTCCCCTTGGAGGGGAAGATTTAGATGGGGATGCTTTTGATCTTTGCCTGAAAAGCACCCCACATTCCAACCTTCCCCCTCATTGGGAAGGAGACAAGCATTAATTGAAAAGGGTTGCTGTGACTTTTAATCAATTCGCCTCGTAATCCAAATTCGGTCCTAACCAGCGTTCAGTCAGAGAAACACTCCAACCTTTACGCGCGGCATAAGACTCAATCTGATCTTTGCCGAGTTTACCGACATTGAAGTAATCACTTTCAGGATGTGAATAGTAGAAACCGCTCACCGATGACGGTGGCCACATTGCGTAGTTTTCAGTGAGCTGCGTACCGATCTTGTTGGTACTGTCGAGCCAATTAAACAACGTGGCTTTTTCCGAATGCTCAGGGCAAGCAGGGTAGCCTGGTGCAGGACGAATACCGACGTATTTTTCTTTAATGAGATCGTCATTACTCAAGACTTCATCGGCGGCATAGCCCCAATATTCTTTACGCACCAACACATGTAAATGTTCAGCAAATGCTTCTGCCAAACGATCCGCCAGTGATTGCACCAAGATTGCTGAGAAATCATCGCCTTTTGCACGATAATCCACTGCCAATTCTTCCGCGCCAAAAATCGACACCGTAAAGCCACCTAAATAGTCTTTCGCGCCAGACTCTTTAGGCGCAATGTAATCCGCGAGCGAGTAGTTTGGTTGCTTGGTCGCTTTGTCACTTTGTTGACGCAAATGGAAGAAAGTATGCGTCGCCGTTTCACGCGACTCATCGCTATAAACTTCGAGATCATCCGCAGCGCTACGACTTGCCGGCTGTAATTTGAAGACTGCTTTCGCTGTGACGAGTTTCTTATCAACTAAGTCTTTCAACATGGTTTGCGCGTTATCAAACAAATCACGCGCAGCTTCACCAACCACTTCATCAGTCAAAATCGCAGGATATTTCCCCGCCAATGACCAAGAAATAAAGAATGGTGTCCAGTCAATATATGGAACCAACAGATCAAGCGGATACTCTTCAAATACTACTTCACCCAATTGTTTCGGTACTGGCGGTTGATACGTTTCCCAATCGGTTGTTAAACCATTTTCAATTGATTGGGCATACGTGAGTTTCGGTGTTTTCGGTGTTTTATTGGCAATACGAATACGCACTTCTTCGTATTCTGCACGACGTTCAGCAAGAAATTTCGGTTTCATTTCTGGTGAAAGCAAGGTAGTTGCAACGCCTACTGCGCGTGATGCATCAGCAACATAGATCACGCCATCATTATGATATTGCGGATCAATTTTCACAGCGGTATGTGCTTTAGAAGTGGTAGCACCACCGATCATCAGCGGAATTTTGAAGCCCTGACGTTGCATTTCTTTGGCAACGAACACCATTTCATCTAGGCTTGGCGTGATCAAACCTGATAGACCGATGATATCGACTTTTTCTTCAATCGCCGTTTTAAGGATTTTTTCCGCCGAAACCATCACGCCTAAATCAACGATGTCATAGCCGTTACAACCCAGCACAACGCCGACGATATTTTTACCAATATCATGCACGTCGCCTTTGACGGTGGCCATTAAAATTTTGCCTTTGCTCGAACCTACGGTTTTTTCCGCTTCGATGTACGGGTTAAGCCACGCAACGGCTTGCTTCATAACGCGCGCAGATTTGACCACTTGCGGTAAGAACATTTTGCCTTCGCTGAATAAGTCGCCGACGACATTCATGCCAGACATCAATGCGCCCTCGATCACGTCCAGCGGACGTTTGGCTTCCAAACGGGCTTCTTCGGTATCTTCATCAATGAACGCGGTGATGCCTTTGACTAGCGCATATTCGAGACGTTTAGTGACGGGAGCATTACGCCAATCCAGATTTTCAGCCGCGCGAACCGCGCCTTTACCGTTATATTTCTCTGCAATTTCTAAGAGTCGATCTGTACCTTCTGGGTTTTTATTCAGAATGACGTCTTCTACGCAATCTTTTAATTCTTGCGGAATATCATCATAAATTGCCAACTGACCCGCGTTGACGATCCCCATCGTCATGCCTTGCTTGATCGCGTAATACAAGAACACCGCGTGAATCGCTTCACGAACAGGTTCATTACCACGGAAAGAAAACGAGACGTTGGACACGCCGCCAGAGATCATGGCGTGTGGTAGATTTTGTTTGATCCAACCCGTTGCTTCAATGAAATCGACCGCGTAATTGTTGTGTTCTTCAATACCTGTTGCGACCGCAAATACGTTTGGATCGAAGATAATATCTTCAGCAGGGTAGCCGACGACATCAACTAACACACGGTAAGAGCGTTCGCAAATTTCGCGTTTACGCGCCGCAGTGTCCGCTTGTCCTTGTTCGTCGAACGCCATGACGATGACGGCAGCACCATATTTACGGCACAGTTTAGCTTTAATGACGAACTCGTCGTGGCCTTCTTTTAAGCTGATCGAGTTGACGATTGGCTTACCTTGAACGCATTTTAAACCCGCTTCGATGATTTCCCATTTCGAGGAATCGATCATAATTGGAACACGAGAAATATCTGGTTCGGACGCGATCATATTCAGGAAAGTGACCATTGCACCTTCTGAATCCAACATGCCTTCGTCCATGTTGATGTCAATAACCTGAGCACCGCCTTGAACTTGCTCCAGCGCAACAGCAAGTGCTTCAGTGTAATTTTGCTCACGAATGAGACGGGCGAATTTTTTCGAGCCCGTGACATTTGTTCGTTCACCTACGTTGACGAATAGTGAATCTTGGGTAATGTTAAACGGCTCTAAACCAGACAGACGGCAAGCAGGTTCAATGTCTGGAATCTGACGCGGCGCATAATCTTTCACTGCATTATAAATAGCAGCAATATGCGCAGGGGTTGTACCACAGCAACCGCCAGTGATATTGATCAGACCACTTTCGGCAAACTCGCGAATGAACTCCGCAGTTTGTTCAGGCGTTTCATCATATTCACCAAATGCATTCGGTAGGCCAGCATTAGGGTGCGCAGAAACAAAGATATCAGCTTTATCACCAATGGTCTTGACGTGTGGACGCATCGCATCCGCACCCAGCGCACAGTTAAAACCGACTGATAAAAGGTCAGCATGGCGCACAGAGTTCCAAAATGCTTCTGCGGTTTGTCCTGATAAAGTACGACCTGACGCATCTGTAATCGTGCCTGAAATCATTAACGGTAATTCGTAACCGAGTTCTTCGAAAACGGTTTTCACCGCAAAGATTGCGGCTTTACAGTTCAATGTATCGAACACGGTTTCAATCAGAATAATGTGCGAACCGCCTTCGATCAGTGCATGTGTCGCTTGCACATAATTTTCAACAAGCTCATCAAAAGTCACATTACGAAATGCTGGATTGTTTACATCTGGGCTGATCGAACAAGTACGTGAAGTCGGCCCAAGTACGCCTGCAACAAAACGTGGTTTATCTGGATTCTTAGCGGTAAATTCGTCACAGACTTCACGCGCCAAGCGAGCAGCAGTGATATTGATTTCACTGACTAGATGCTGCATGTGATAGTCAGCCATCGACACTTGCGTACCATTAAAGGTATTGGTCTCCAGAATATCTGCGCCAGCTTCTAAATATTGGCGATGAATGCCTTGGATAATATGCGGCTGAGTGAGGACTAAAAGGTCATTGTTACCCTTTACATCATGTTCAAAGTCAGCAAAGCGTTCGCCGCGATAATCTTCTTCTTCTAATTTATGTCGCTGAATCATGGTGCCCATTGCGCCATCAATGATCAGAATTCTTTTTTTAAGTAATTCTGTTAATTGGTTTTTTAAATTTAAGGCATTGATGGCTGGGGTAGACATTTGTACAAAAAACTCCAAATCATGAATAAAGCTGCGCGTTGATCAACACTATATTTTGTAGTGTGATTCAAGCGAAAAGAATAGAACTCAGAATGTTGAATTAACTTATTCAATTGATCGCTATTCTATCAGGTTCTCATAGGGCGTGAATGCAACCTGTGATATTATGCCGCCGTTCACAGTATTTTTGTCATGAAACTGTCATTTTGCTCAAATTCTTGCCGTGGCTAGGTTGAGTAGAGTACTGGTTTTTTCCAAGTCGAAAATATAATTCGATGATTTCCATTCAAGACGTTTTAATAAAGAATCGTTTCTATGAGTCAGAATTCCTCTGTAGCACCTAAGCTTGATGCACCAGTTCACCCAATCTTTAAACCACTGTTTTTCCTTGTGGTGATTGCGGCACTGATTTATATCGGTCTTTCACTTTCGACCGATTTGGCCAACACGCCAGCCATGAATTTAATTCCATTTATCATGTTAAGTGCTGCTCTATTTGTAGCGCTGGGATTTGAATTCGCCAATGGTTTTCACGATACCGCGAATGCTGTTGTGACTGTTATTTATACCAATGCGTTGTCTCCACACGCAGCAGTTGGCTTAGCAGGCTTTGCTAACTTTCTGGGTGTTTTATTCGCTAGTGGTGCTGTCGCGTATGGCATTTTGGCGTTATTGCCCGTCGAGTTAATTCTCAATGTCGGTAGTAGTCAAGGCTTTGCAATGGTTTTCGCATTGCTTCTTGCAGCGATTATCTGGAATTTGGGCACTTGGGCTGCAGGCATTCCAGCGTCTAGTTCACACACTTTAATTGGTTCAATTATTGGTGTGGGTTTGATGAATCGTTTCTTGACACCTGATGGCATCGCAGCGAGTAGTGTCAATTGGGATCAAGCGATTAAAGTGGGGAAGGCATTATTGTTTTCTCCATTAATGGGTTTTGTGCTTGCTGCATTAATATTTCTGCTTTGCAAACTGGTTTTTGCACGTAAACCTGAATTGTTTGAGCCACCAGAGGGCGATCAACCGCCACCATTTTGGATTCGTAGCTTGTTGGTTTTAAGTTGTGCAGGCGTGAGTTTCTTTCATGGTTCAAACGATGGTCAGAAGGGTATGGGTCTGATCATGCTGGTGCTGATCGGGATTGTTCCAGCAGCATACTCGTTGAATAAAACGATGAGTGCGGCAGATGTTCAATCTTTCTCGGTGTTATCTGAGAAAACTGCACATATCTTATCGCCAGCTGCATCCGATTTAGATTTGCAAAAGTCGCGCGAGATATTGACTCAATACTTACAGGGTTCGGTAAAGGGTCCACAAGTATTATCAGCGGTTGCAGCACTTGAGCTCAATCTTAGCCAAGTTGCTAAGCAATACGGTACATTCGATAAAGTACCAACTAACGAAGTGCATAACTTACGTGGCGACACCTACTTAATCAGTGCATGTTTGAAGCGTTTAAAGAAAAATGACGCTTTATCGCAATTAACTCCAACTGAACAAGCGGTGTTGACGGATAGCAGTCGAAGTCTTGATGAGACCACACAGTTTATTCCGACTTGGGTTAAAGTTGCTGTAGCACTGGCACTGGGCTTAGGAACGCTAGTGGGTTGGAAGCGTATTGCAGTGACTGTTGGTGAGAAAATCGGTAATCAACCCATGAACTACGGACAAGGTTTTGCTGCGCAACTATCTACGATTGCCATGATTGGTGCAGCTGATAACTATGGCTTGCCTGTCAGTACCACGCATGTCTTGAATGGCTCAGTTGCGGGTACGATGACTGCCAATAAGTCTGGTCTACAGTGGGGAACAATCAAGCGGATCTTGTATGCGTGGGTATTAACCTTGCCAGCGGCAATGACGTTGTCTGGTTTGTTATATTGGTTGTTTATGGAATTTATTTAATGTTTCTTTAGAGCATTGATGAAAAAAACGCCTAGCATTTGCTGGGCGTTTTTTGTGGTGAATATTATATTCGGTAATAGAGTTCAGTGAGCTTGTCGAAGTGGATATCTCAGACATCCGTGGTTTGCGCCGCGCATTTCGACAGGCTCAATGAGCTATGATATTTTATAGATTATTGATTTCTAAACACGCGCTGTTTTTCACGATTCCAATCACGATCTTTTTCGGTTGCACGTTTGTCATGTACGGCTTTACCTTTTACCAAGGCGATTTCGCATTTAACAAACTGACCTTTCCAAAAGCATGCCAGTGGAACGCAGGTGTAGCCTTTTTGATTTACGGCTGACATCAGCTTGTCAATTTGACGACGAGACATAAGCAACTTACGCGTGCGCGTTGCTTCTGGATCAATGTGCGTAGACGCAGACCAGAGCGGTGTAATTTGGCTATTAAATAGAAACGCTTCGCTGTCACGGAAAATCACATAACTTTCTGAAATCGTCATTTTGCCAGCACGAATTGCTTTGACTTCCCAGCCTTGCAATACAAGCCCAGCTTCGACTTTATCTTCAATAAAAAAGTCATGACGCGCTTTACGGTTTTGAGCGATTGTGCCGCCCGTTGTTTTATCTTTACTCATGGTTTTGCTAAATCGTCTCTGTTTATGTCGCCAATATATTTAATCGGCCAATGTTGCTTTCTATATTGCGCTATTGTGACGCAAGTTCAGGCTAGACGTTGCATTTTTTAGTAAAAATTTTAATTCAATGCGCGAATTAAGCATGTTTGTCATTTACTGTACTAAGAATCTTGATAACATGTCGCCATTCTAACGTATTCGAGTCTTACCGATGACCCGTGTTATCTATCCTGGAACATTTGA
>JANYEL010000127.1 GCA_025363155.1 Moraxellaceae bacterium | reverse complement strand
CATTACTGGTGACGCTCGTCCCAGCTAATTGGCGAGCCAAGGCATGGCTAAACAACAGATTAGCAAGTTTGGATTGTCCATACGCCGCGACCGCACGATATGAACCCGACGTTTGACGGAATGTTTCTGGTTTAATGCTACCCAACCAATGCATCACCGATGCCAGATGAATAATCCGCCCCGCCTTTGCTTGTTGCAGTGCTGGCAATAACAATTGGGTGAATAAGAATGGCGCTAAGTAATTGACACCAAATTGCTGCTCATAACCGTCTTTGGTTTGATATAACGCCTCACCAAAAAGCCCAGCATTATTAATCAATACATCAATTGAACCATAACGTTCTTTGACCAACTCCGCCGCAGCTTTCACCGATGCCAAGCTATTCAAATCAAGTTCAATGACATCAACTGAGCCTGTTCCACCTAACGCTCGCAACTTTGCTTGAGCATCAAGTGCTTTAGCAGGATTACGACAGGCCAAAATCACATCCGCACCGCCTTGCACCAATTTCTCAGCCGTGGCAAAACCAATGCCTGTATTTGCACCCGTGATGAGTACGCGCGTATTCGACATGTTGTCTTGCTCCAGAAAAGGAATGGGAAAATAAACTTCGCATGTTATACATACTGACAACAGATATTGTCAATATTAATTATTCATCCACCGAAATCAATCAAATACCTGTAGGGGCAGGCCTATGTGTCTGCCCTAAAAAACATCAACACTCATCATTAATTGACTGGTGCTGCCTGAATATCCTGCGCTTTCCACAGTCGATATTTCAGCTCATAGCCATTGGGCACAAAAACCACAATCGGTAAGCGGCTGTTATAGCGCACGAGTTTGGTTGCCCCCGTGATGAATTTTTCTGATTTTGGACGATTTGGACAAGCCATCATGGTCGAAGCCATCTGACCCTGCGTCGTAAACTCATAATAGTTATAGCCCCAACCCGTCAGATCTTTTTCAGCAATGTTGCCATTGAGGCGATGCATATTACAGTCCACTTGTTCAGTTTTCCCTGCGATCAATTCGACTTGGTAGCTCTCATCCGAGCCATTGGCAGGCAAATGAATGACGTAGCGCTGGAAACCTACTTGAGATTTTGGAAAAGGTGTTAGGTTTTTAATACTTTCTGGATTAATGGATGATGCACCCAAAGTCGTACTGTCTGTCTGCGCTTGTGTCGAATGAACTGCACAAGCCGTTGATAGAATGGACAACATGACAATTGCTAAAGATTTCATTTAGATAGCCTTATTTTATAAATGATGAGCGCTTAATTTCTTTTTAAAAACAAAAAATCGCATAACGACTGATTATGCGATTCTAATGTAGAAAACCAATCGAACAACAAATAGCTAAACTTCTTTATACAACTGGCTACCTTGTTCGTGATACACAGCAGACATTTCTTCCATGCCTTTTTGAACGGCATCAGCGTCTGATAAACCCTGTTTCGCGGCATAGTCACGCACGTTCTGGGTGATTTTCATCGAACAGAACTTCGGACCACACATTGAACAAAAATGCGCGGATTTATGCGCATCTTTTGGCAAGGTCTCATCGTGATAACTACGTGCAGTATCTGGATCAAGCGCCAGATTGAACTGATCATCCCAACGGAACTCAAAACGTGCTTTCGACAAAGCGTTATCACGCACCTGCGCACCTGGATGACCTTTTGCCAAGTCCGCCGCATGTGCAGCGATCTTGTAGGTAATGATGCCGTCTTTCACGTCTTTCTTGTTTGGCAGACCCAAATGCTCTTTCGGAGTGACATAGCACAGCATCGCTGTGCCGTACCAACCAATCATCGCTGCGCCAATCGCGCTAGTGATGTGATCGTAACCCGGTGCGATATCGGTGGTCAGCGGGCCAAGCGTATAGAAAGGCGCTTCGCCACAAACTTCGAGTTGCAAATCCATGTTTTCTTTAATCATATGCATCGGCACATGACCTGGGCCTTCGATCATGACTTGGACATCATGTTTCCATGCGATCTGGGTCAACTCACCGAGCGCACGGAGTTCACCGAATTGCGCTTCATCATTGGCGTCTTGAATACAACCTGGACGCAAGCCGTCGCCGAGACTGAATGACACGTCATAGGCTTTCATGATTTCGCAGATTTCTTCGAAATGGGTGT
>JANYEL010000091.1 GCA_025363155.1 Moraxellaceae bacterium | reverse complement strand
CTTCAACCCAAAAACGTTTGAAATGCAGGTTCGGTTCGAACCGGCGTTTGGTTTTGTTGTTTGCGTGCGAAACGTTGTTTCCAACGATTGGACGCTTGCCGGTTACTTGGCAAACCTTTGACATGATGTAGCTCCACTTTACTTTATATGACGACTTAGCCGACTATGAGGACATTTTTGACCAACTACTCACACGTAGATTTAGCCGCCGACGTCGCATAAAGGACTGTTTAAAACTGAATAGAAAAAGCAAGGCGCGTTTTATACCAAAAAATGACGCCTGAATCAAGTTGAAACTTAAAAACTACCTCAAAATTTACATATTTAAGGTGGCGCAAAGCTCACTTAGCGAATCAGGATCGATTCTAAAAACTTAACGGGTTTGGTGAATGGTGGGAAGAGTAGTTTGACGCTGTAGAGTTTACCCACTTGTAACACTGAGCGAGCGTGACTCATGGTCAAGAAACCTTCATGACCATGATATTTGCCCATACCTGAATTGCCCACACCACCAAATGGTAGATCGCTATGGACAATATGAGTGAGCATCGTGTTGATGCCAAACTGTCCTGAATGGGTACGATTCATCAAATATTTCGCACGCTCTTCGTTATAGTCGAAATAATATAGAGCAAGTGGGCGTGGACGATCATTAATATAATCAATAGCTTCATCGATATCATCATATTCGACAATGAGCATTAATGGCCCGAATAGTTCTTCCTGAGAAACCAGCATGTCATCCGCAATATTGGTAATCAGGGTAGGTGCAATCTTGTGAGAGTTGCTTAGATTTTCATCAGCTGGATTGACTTCAATGACTTTTGCACCTTTTTGGCGAGCGTCATCCAAATAGCGTTGTAAGCGGCTATATTGTTTTTCATTCACGATGCTGGTGAAGTCCGGGTTGTTCAGCAATGTCGGATAAAATTTGCTGATGTTTTTACGCATTTGCCCAACAAACTCAGCAGTTTTGCCACGCGGTAACAGAACAAAATCAGGTGCAACACAGGTTTGTCCTGCATTCCATAATTTACCAAATGTTAGGCGCTCTGCAGCTTCTGCAATCGGGAATGATGGGTGAATAACCACAGGTGATTTTCCGCCCAACTCCAGTAATACTGGTGTCAGGTTTTCTGCTGCTGCTGCCATCACCGTTTTGCCAATTGCACATGAACCTGTGAATGCAAGGAAATCGAATGGCAAACGACAGAACGTATCAGAGATCACGCCGCCACCATTGATTACGGCAACGAGATTTTCAGGAAAGACTTCAGCAAGTACTTTTTCTAATAGTTTGCCAAAAGTTGCCGAAGCACTAGACACTTTAATCATGGCATGGTTACCCGATGAAAGTGCGCAAATTAATGGACTGATTGATAGTAATAATGGATAGTTCCAAGGTGACATGATACCGACCACACCTAATGGTTGATATTCAACCCAACCTTTTGTTGGTTGATGCAATAAATTCGTGCTGCGCTTAGATGGCTTCATCCATTTGCTGATGTTCTTGGTCACATAGTCAATTGAATCCAGACAAGTCATGATTTCGCCAATCTTGCTTTCTTCAATGGAACGATTACCAAAGTCTTCGCAGATTGCATTAGCAAAAGCATCTTGATTTTGTGCAATCGCACGACGCAAGCGTGCTAAGCGCTCAATGCGCTCCGCTGCTGATGGCAATGGGTTAGCACGATAAGCTGCTTTTTGAGCCGTTAAGATATCGTTCATACGTTGCACATCAGGGCGAACGGCGTTACTGTCTGTCGTCGATTTGGCTGCAATATTCATGGTTTGATAATCGATTTGAAAAAAGATGAGTACTTTTTAGAGCAATTACTCTAAACTGTCAAATGATTTTCGCTGAATGGTCAGTTCATTCAGATGTGAGAAAAGGGATTTTTACGATATAGTTGCACTCATTGCGCTGTATATTTGCTAAGAAAACAGGTTTTTAAGGATTAAAAAGTGATATGAAGACGCGTGATCGTATTTTGCAAAAAAGTTTGCAATTGTTTAATGAACAAGGCGAGCGTTCTATATCGACCAATCATATCGCTGCCGCTTTAGAAATTAGCCCTGGGAACTTGTATTACCACTTCCGTAATAAAGAATCGATTATTGCTGAGCTCTTGCTCGGCTATCAGCACGAGATTTTAAGTTTGCTTAATGTACCTGAAGATCGACCAATGGAAGTGTCTGATAAATTTGCATACTTTCAAGTGCTCTCAAGTCAATTCTGGAAATATCGATTCTTGCATCGAGATGCCAATCATTTAATTGATTCTAGTCAGGTTTTAAAAGAGCGTTATCCAATTTTCGCAAGACAAGTCATGCAGCGCGGTATGCAGATTTATCAAGGCTTTGTCGATGCAGGGTTGATGGCGGCTTCATTTACTGAAATCGAAGCCTTAATTATTAATATCTGGATTGTGATGACCAATTGGTCGAATTTTTTATTGATGACTGGGCATATTACCCAGACTGATGCGCTGGATGAGCGCTGGTTACGCCAAGGTCTGCGTCAAATGGTGTTCCTCGAGGGTCCTTATTTGACGGGCGAGGGGCGAGCGGCGTATGAGCCTTTACTGCAAACTTTTGGCGATGGTGGCCAAGGTGGGTGGTTTGGTGGGCAACTCTAACGTTGGATTACATTCATTAATCAAGAAAATATCACTGTTGTGGATTGCCAATGCTTTCTGAGTGCAGTAAAGTCCGTCAACGTATACGAAATATAAAGCATTCGGTAATGCTGCTATGTTTGAAAAATAAATCATTCAATAGGATGGGGTAAGAAAATAATGGAATCTAATTTACAAGCAGGGTTAAAAATGAAACAAATCTTACAACTGACTGCACTCTCTACAGCAATTGCTCTTGCAGGTTGCGGTGGTGGTGGTGGCGGTGGTTTTTATGGCCCGTCTACGCCACCAACGACAACGCCGACAACAACAACAACTGCTCCAGTTGCAACTAATTATCATATCGTATTGAGTAGTAGTAAATCGACCTTGGTTGTCACTGGTGATACTGCTGTTATTACCGCTAAACTCGTCGATGTGAATGGCGGTGGGGTAGCTGGAAAATCTGTAACGTTATCAATTCCAGATACATTGGCGAATAGCGCTACTATTGGTGGTGCTTCGACTGCTGTGACTGATACGAGTGGTAATGTTACTTTTACCATTAACTTGCCAGCCGCAAGTGGATCTGTCGCAACTAGTTTACTTGCTTCAGGATTGAAGGTTAATGCGTCGTTTACCGACGACACAGGCAAAAAGGTTTCTCAAGCGACAGTTTTAGGTGTTGTCACGACAGTGAGTACAACAACACCTCTGTATCATCTGGTGATTTCTGTTAACAAACCTACGATGGTGATTACTGGTGATACTGCAATTATTACGGTAAAAGCTGTTGATACAAACGGTGGGGCTGTTGCTGGTCAGAGCATTACTTTCACAATTCCTAGCACATTGACAAGTGGTGTGACACTCAGTGGACCATCTGTTATCACTACCGATGCAACAGGCTCTGCTACATTTAATGTGACATTGCCAAATGATTCTTCTCCTTCAAGTCTAGCCGCTTCACTATATGCAAATGGGTTGACTTTTAACGCTTCCCTTACGAACGGAGATGGCACTGTAGCGAATCAGACAACAGTGATTAACGTTGTGCCAACGCCTGTAGCCGTACCCGTGGCCAACATCACTTTTGGTGGTTCATCACTTCTGCTAACCAGTGCAGACGGAACCTTCTATACGGAATCTCTCTCAGCAAACGTTGTTGATATTGATGGTAAACCGATTGCAAATCAGCCGATTGTGATGTCGATTAATTTGTTGGGTTACGCTAAGGGTCAATATATCGTTAATCCATTAGCGGTGGCTCCAGCAAAAATAAGAACGCGTGCTACTCCTTTTACAGTTTGTACAACACCAGCCGTGCAAATTGCAACAACCTTTGTGGGGGCATCAGGTAGCACCGTTACCTACACAACCGACAGCACTGGTAAGTTTGATTTCCAAGTACGCTATTTGCGTCGTTATGGTACATGGCAGTCTGTAGATTTGATTGCGACTGCCACAGTTAATGGAACCGTTGTAACTTCTAATCTTCCTTATGACCTCGGCGTACTGAAGACGGACGCTGATTCTGCTGCGGGTCAGCCATTTGATGTTAGCCCATATGGTATAGGTACAGATTGTACAAACACTCTATAAGTTTAGACTCATATTAAAAAAAACCTCGCGATGCGGGGTTTTTTTATGAATTAACTATAATTATTGAAAACCTTAAGTAATAATATGAATTAAGGAATATTTTATTAAAACCGAGCTAGAATGCTCGACGTTTTAAAAGAAATTTAAACTAATAGATTGTTATTGTGGATTGAACAATGAGTATTGCACATACCGCACGTCTTCTAATTACCTGTGCCGACCGTTCAGGGATTGTGCAAGCCGTTTCAAGTTTTCTGTATCATCATGGCGCCAATATTGTTGCACTGGATCAGTATGCAACTGAAGAACAGGGTGGCACGTATTTTATGCGTGTTGAATTTGCCATGGATCGTCTGCAAGAAGTCCGTGAAGTTTTGACACGTTCGTTTGGTGATACGGTAGCCACGCAATACAACATGAATTGGCAGTTAACACTGGTCGGCGAGCGCAAGAAAGTCGGGATTTTGGTTTCAAAATACGATCATGCATTGCTTGAATTGTTGTGGCGTTGGTCACGAGGTTTGCTGCCATGTGACATTACTCAAGTGGTTAGTAACCATGAAGACTTACGCGATGCGGTTGAACGCTTTGGTGTGCCATTTCATGTCGTGAAAGTGACGAAAGATAATAAGCCAGAAGCTGAAGCACAGATTCATGAGTTGATGGCGGGTAATGATGTCCTTGTCCTTGCGCGCTATATGCAAATTCTGAGTTCTGATTTTGTTGAAAAGTGGCACCATAAAATCATTAACATCCACCATTCATTCTTGCCTGCGTTTGTCGGTGCTGACCCATACCGTCAAGCCTATGAAAAAGGCGTGAAATTGATTGGTGCGACCGCGCATTACGTCACTGCCGATTTGGATCAAGGTCCAATTATTGAGCAAGCGGTTGAGCGTGTGAGCCATCGTTATACGGTTGAAGACTTACGTGAACTTGGCGAAGATGTTGAGCGTAATGTATTAACGCGTGCGGTGCGTTGGCATTTGGAAGATCGCGTGATCGTCCATGATAATAAAACGATTGTGTTTGATTGATTTCAGTTATATCTAGTCCCCCAACATTCGGGGGCTTTTTTTTGAGAAAGGTTTTTTCAGGCAGTTTTTTTGAGGATCATTTTTTGGCTGATCATAAGCATTCGCAGACGTATACCTTAGGCTTGCTGTTGAGCCTCTACCTTGCGCAAGGTTTGCCCGCAGGTTTTATTACGCAGGCATTGCCTGCCATCTTGCGTCAGTATCATGTGTCTTTACAGCTCATTGGCTGGTCAGGATTGCTGTTATTACCCAGTGCGCTGAAATTTATGTGGGCGCCGCTGGTTGATCATCATTACAGCGAAAAGGTCGGTCAAAGTCGCAGTTGGATTTTGCCATCGTCGGCATTGGCGATTATGATTTTACTTTGTGTGGCGATGTTTGAGCCAACCTCGCTGGTTCAGTTGAAGCCTGCAATTGTCTTATTCTCTTTATTATTTACACTCAGCATCATCGGTGCGACACAGGATATTGCAACAGATGGACTGGCGGTGCGGATGCTGGGTAGCAAAGCGCGTAGTGCAGGCAATGCGATACAAGTGACGGGCTATCGAATCGGCTTGATTATCGGTGGTGGTGTCTTGTTAATCGTGATGGATTACTGGTCGTGGTCAGCAGTTTTCTTTGCCATGATTGGTTTGATTGTGCTGAATACGTTGCCAATATTGTTTTTTAAAGAGCCGATTTGGCTGGATAAAGCTCATAAAAAGACGCTGCAGACTTCAGCGCCCAAGAAAGAGATTTCACTTCATCAACTCGAATCTCGTTTCATTCAATTTCTCAAAAGAGTTAAATTTCAATTCGGCTATTTTTGGTCGAACACTGAAATGCGCGCTTGGCTGTTGGTTTTATTGGTATTCAAAATTGCGGACTATATGTCGAGCGGCATGGTCAAACCCATGATGGTCGATATGGGCTTTAGCCTGTCCAAAATTGGATTTTGGGGCACAATCTTGGGCTCGTTGTCATCATTGGTTGGTGCGGCGTTAGCGGCATGGTTGATGCGCTATATGCGCCGTGTGACAGCATTAGTTGTTTTTAATGGACTGCAGGCGCTGACTACAGGGCTTTATGCGTTAATCGCTTGGCTGTATGCCCATGAATATGCGCTGCAGGGCTGGGAGTTATATACGGCAAATTCAATCGAACATGTCGCTGCTGCGATGGCCATGGTTGGGTTGTTGACCGTTGCAATGGATTACGCGCGGCCACAACATGCAGGCAGTGATTTTACTTTTCAGGTTTGCGCGATGACGATTTTAGGCGGGATTGGTTATTTAGCCAGTGGTTATTTGGCGCATGGGTTGGGTTACGCCGGACAGTTTGGTTTGTCGGCGGGTTTGGGTTTGGTGTTGTTGTTACCCATCGTTTGGTGGGGCAGATACTTTAAACAGACTCATGTTGTTTTATAAGCCGAGTCAGTTATTTAACCAACCCTGAGCGACCAATACGAAGAGATAACGGCCACTCAATTTTCCGTAAGGTTTCTGGCGCACCCCAAAGCGGCGCTAACTGCGCCTGAAGATCAGGAATCGGATTGTGTCCGGTACTTTCGATATAGCGTTTTGTGGCTGACCAAGTCGCTTGATACCCGACAAAATGCGGCAGTGACCAATTCGCTTCGAGCTTAAATTCTGGTGCAGGGATTTCTATAAATGGAAAGGGTAAATCGCGATAGCCATTTTCGACCCATTGACGTTCTGCGGGCCAATAATTGCCAATCACATCATGGTAATAACTCAATGACGGCACATCAATTTTTGCATTGACTCGATGATGGGCATAGGTGATCAACGCGATGATTCCATTGGGTTTCAAGACACGTTGTGCTTCGGCATAGAATTTATCTAAATCAAACCAATGCGCAGCTTGCGCGACCACCAGTAAATCAACCGATTGTCTTTTTAATCCTGATTCTTCAGCTGACGCAACGCGAAAGATGACATTTTTTGCGCCGTGTGCTTGAGCGATTTGTTCTGTAGACGCGTCGGTTGCAATGATGTATTCAAAATGATCCGCCATATATTTTGCAGCTTGTCCATTTCCTGTTGCGCAATCCCAAGCAAGTTCATGCTCGGCGCATAAACTGGATAACCATGTGAAAAGGGCAGGTGGATATTCCGGGCGATAAGTTGCATAACCTGTTGCAAGTGCTGAAAAGTGATCTTTGAATTTGGGCATGTTTGGCTCTTTTTTGTCATTTTAATCAGAATAAGGTTTTAGCTTTATCGCGCATTGTAATATTTCGATAAGCTTAGTAAATGCATGCTCAATGAGCTATTTTTTGTTTTGTCGTTATTTAAAGATTAACTCGTTTTACGAATAATTTTCGGTGTATTACCTGTCCAGCGTTTAAAGGCACGAGTCAATGCACTTTGATCAGAATACCCTAATAATTCAGCAATGTCTGTGAGTTGTAGACGATTGTCATTTAAGTATTGTTCCGCCAGATGCTGCCGAGTTTCATCCAGCAGTGGCTGAAAACGCAATCCTTCATTGGCGAGATGACGCTGTAAAGTGCGCGGCGTGAGGAAGAGGGCGCTCGCCACTTTTTCCAAAGTGGGCGTATCTTCATGACACAGACGTACAATTTCTTGGCGGACTTTTTGTTCCCATTCACGGCCTTGAGGCAAGGCAGCGAGTGCTTGATCGGCTTGTGCGGATAGTAAGCTCAAGAGGACTTGATCTGCTTGTTTGATCGGTGTCGCGAGTAATGTGAGTGGAAATTTAAGTCGCATTTCAGACTGCTCAAACTTTACAGGACAAGCGTAGAATGTTTCAATCGCTGCTGCATGCGCTAAGCGTTTTGATGTGAGATCAACCGCATAAAGTGGCGCGTCACTCCCCGTCAGATTGCGCATGAATTGCACCATCGCCGCTAAGCCCATTTCAAAAAAAAGGACATCTGGTTCTGCGGCAATATCCCAACCGAGGACGATCGCATCATCCACTTGTGTGGTCGTCATGGTGTAGCGATCATCGAGCAGCCGCGCATAGCGGTTGAGTAGAATCACGGCTTCGCCCATATTTGCACACGCCAAAATCAAGTAGCCCAAGACGCCAAAATGAGTTGCAGAAATGTGTCGCCCAAGCTCAATGGCTAAGTTTGGTTCATTCATTTCACATTGAATACGATTGAGCATCGCGGTGAATTCAGTAAAAGGGATACGACCCCCAGTTCCTTTAGATTTGTTGTCTACTGTATTTTTTTGATGATAGTGAGTGGTTGTATACGGCAGTATCCCAATACTCTCTAACATCACATCAGGTGCTGGGTGATGGTGTTTGATGTATTCAACGAGTAGCAAAACATAGGTCTGGCTAATGTACGCATCTTGATGATGCGAAGCTGATTGGCGCGCGGGGATTTGCTGTGTAGGAGTAGTCATGTCGTCATTTGTATAAAAAAAGACGAGTTTTGTCAATTTTTATCGAATTATTTACGCGATACTTTAATCATCAAGAACGCTAGAGGCGAGATCACAACATGAATATGGCAGTCCAATCCAGCTACACAGATGCTAAAAACGATATTGTCGTCCGTGAAAAACTGGACTTTAAATTAGATCATAGTATTCCAAAATATTGGTTTGGAAATGATCCGTACCTGACTCGTTTTTTTGATGGTGTTTGTGCAACGTTTCCAGAAGGCGAACGTTATTTCATTAGTAGTGTACGTCAACTTCGTGATCAAGTCACTGATCCAAAACTGCAGCAAGAAGTGAAAGACTTCATGCGCCAAGAAGGTCAGCATGGTCTGGTTCACACCGAGTTCAATCAGATTTTGCAAGAACAAGGAATGCCAATCGAAGAACTGCTTGCTTACCAGAAAAAAATCTTTGCTTGGCAGCTTAAGAATTTTTCGCCTGAATATAATCTCGCCATCACGGCTGCGTGTGAGCATATTACGGCGTTGATGGCAGAGTGCTTCTTTGCCAAAACCGAGACGATGGCTGAGGCTGATTACCGTGTTCGTGCGATGTTGGCGTGGCATTCGATTGAAGAAATGGAACACAAAGCTGTGGCGTTTGACGTGATGAAAACCGCACAAATTTCTTATGCGGTACGTGCTTCGGCGATGGTCTATTTGACCGCTCACTTCACTTTAGAGTCTTTACGTCACACCCATGATTTTCTAAAGGCGGATGGCTTTACTTTGCGCGAGCGGATTCAATTTGCGCGTAAAGGACTGCCAAAAGTCTTTGGTCGTAAAGGTTTGCTTGCGCCGATGACCAAATCTTGGCTGGATTATTTCCGCCCAAGTTTTCATCCTTGGCAGCATCCAGCCATTGCTCAATATCAAGTTTGGTTAGATAGTTTTGCCCTGTTGGGTGATCCCATTGCGGCGAGTGAGGCATTTCATCAAGCTGGAAAGTAAATCGCACTATTTTTAATGAAAAAGCCCAGTCATAAGATTGGGCTTTTTCATTTTAATGTGCTAAAAGTAGACGTGTGTCACACAATAAGCTAAATAACAATTTTAAAGCGAAAGAAGTGTCCTTAATAGTGATGCTGTTTTTAATGTAGTTCGCTAAAAAATAACAAGCTTTGTCCCTAGCTATAAGTGAATGCATGCAATGTTGTAGAGATCAATAATAGAATTCGTGAGAATCAGAATGAATATGATCGTAAATGCGGACCTCGATAACCTGAAGAAAGATTTGGTTGTACGAGATAAATTGGATTTTAAATTGGACTCGAGCATTCCTAAATATTGGTTTGGAAACGATCCGTTTTTGACCCGATTTTGGGGCGGAGTTTGTGCCACGTTCCCTGAGGGAGAGCGTTATTTTATCAGTAGTGTTCGTCCGTTTCGTGATCAAATATCAGACCCAAAATTAAAACAAGAAATTAAGGATTTCATGTGCCAAGAAGGGCAGCATGGCATGGTACATACTGAGTTTAATCAGATTTTGCAAGAGCATGGTATGCCAGTAGAAAAACTCGTGCGTTACCAGCATAAAGTGTTTAATTTGCTCTTAGGTGTTTGTTCCGCAAAATATAATCTGGCACTTACGGCTGCTTGTGAGCACATCACAGCGCTGATGATGGAGTGTTTCTTTACTAGAAAAGAAACAATGGAAGATGTTGATTATCGTGTGCGCGCAATGCTGGCATGGCATTCTGTTGAAGAGGTTGAGCATAAGGCAGTGGCCTTTGATGTGATGAATGTTGTCAAGGTTTCGTATTTGACACGAGTCACGGCAATGATGTTCTTAGTATTCTTTTTTACCATCGATTCACTACGAATGACGAATCACTTCCTCAAAGCGGATGGTTTTGGATTCTTTCAGCGAATGAAAATGATTTGGGCTGGGGTTGGGCAATTGTTTGGGCGCAATGGGATGATGGTGCCAATGGGTCGGACTTTCTTGAGTTATTTTCGTCGTGATTTTCATCCTTGGCAACAGCCGACTTTAGCGCATTATCATGTATGGGTCGATACTTTCGAACAAACTGGTGATGCAATTGCGGCAGGCGAGGCATTTCATCAGGCCGCGCCGTGAGATTTTTATTCGCGGAATAGACTAATAGCGCATTGAGCGGAGTCGAAATGTGCGGTTTTAGATTAGATGACATTTGAGATGTGCACTTCGACTCCGCTCAGTGAACTTAGATGTCGGATATAAACAAAAAAGCCCAATCAATTGATTGGGCTTTTTTGTTGCATTTGTCCCGTCCTAAATAAGGTTGACACTTTCTAAACTTGAATTTGGAGAGTGTTATGAAAACAAAGATTAAGCGCAGTCAGCGAGATTACAGCCTAGCCTTTAAATTAGCAGTTGTAGATCAAGTTGAAAAAGGCGAAATGA
>JANYEL010000079.1 GCA_025363155.1 Moraxellaceae bacterium | reverse complement strand
TTTCAGAATATCTAGATAATGAGTGGGTTCTAAATATTGAAATCGAAACATTGAATCGCTGACTTGAGATTAGTCCTAAAAAGCTTCCAGTATCAAATAATGATTAATTTAATCTATATCTTATTTTTAGATTTTATAGTTATTATTTAAATCACTTTATTAAGTATTAATAAAGCATAGGGTTAATTTGTATTTACTTCAAATAGTCTAGACATCAAAAAACGTAGGCTGGATTGATTAACCTACATTGATACAAGCAAAAAACTAAAAGCTGTTAACGTATGACATATGTCGTGCCGTTTGCATCAGTAACTACACGGACTCGCTGGCCAATATTAAATGGTTGATCAGCGGCTTGATTCACTACAACGGTGTTACCTGAGTTAAGTCGCACAGTGATTTCGAGTCCAGTTTGGGTCGCACCTTGATGTTGCGCTTGAACCATATTACCTGCATAACCACCTAAGGCTGCGCCTGCAACGGCTGCAGCAATTGATCCATTGCCTTGCCCTACACGACTACCCAAAGCACCACCCGCGACTGCACCGATCAGTGCACCAACTGGTAAGCTAGATTGTCCGCTGCCTTGTATAGCAACTTGACGAACATTTGTAATCACACCCGCTTGCGTGTTTTGTGTTTGTTGTGGGTAGCTACCATATTGTGGTGACTGGGTTGGATAATTGCCCATACCACCACCAGCCATGCCATTCATACCGCCTGCACAACCCTCCAAGGCGAATACTGAGACTAAAGCGATTGTAAAAATATTGATGTTGCGCATAGCGCTTACTCCTGAGTTATTATTAACCACTTATACAAAACTCAGTTTACGCCTTAAATTTGATCAAATCCTAACCTTTACGAGTCCGATACAAAGTCCCGTCACAGCCTTAACAGTTAGACCACTGTAAAACTCAATCCTGCATATTTACTTAAGCGCGCGATCAATTTATCCCCCATCAATGTCGATGGCGTCCAAAATCCACCTGCTTTTTCTTCTTTCGACACATCAAGCGCCAAACAAACTGCTGCTTCACCGAGAATTTTGCAGGTTGAGCCATAGCCAGGGTCACGATCTCCTGTCACTTTCACAGTTAAGGTTTCGCCAGTCTTCATTTTCCCAATAAATCGAATGTCATAAAAACCCTTTTTTTGTTGTTCAGGCGTTGGTCCTTCTCCGGGTTTAGGCACGACATAACGTGACATAAGTGCTCGCGTAGGGGGTAAGACCAGTGCACTAAACGCTCCTGCAATTCCCAGTGCAGCACCTGCTGCTGCTGCCCGCCCCTTGAATCCTTTGCCTGTCAGCATCGCCTCGTCGTAGATGAAATCAGTGCCGTAGGCGTAGCCAGTTAACGCATGACTGCGCTGCACTATTTTAGTGTTGATTGACGCCATGATGAACGGAAACGCCCATGATTTTGCATCTGGATCGTAACTGGCAAACTTAATATTTGGTTGCCATGGTAGTTTGATGTCAGTTGGAGGAGATAAAGAATATGGATCCATGAGCATTTTTCGGGTCGACTTATTCTTCGAGGCTTCATTAATGATATGAATAATACTCGCGACCGTACCGCCAGATAGCCCACCACGCATGGCTTTAACGCGCATTTTGACGCGCGTGCAATATTGACCAAACTGTTCTTTAGATTTTTGTTGTAAAAAATAAGTGCCTAAATCAGAAGGAATCGAATCAAATCCTGTGCAATGCACAATCCGCGCGCCAGTGCGTTTTGCCGTTTCTTCATACGCTGCCAACATTTTGGCAATCCACGGCGCTTCACCTGTCAGATCACAATAATCCGTCCCAGATTCAGCACAGACTTTGACCAATGGCGAACCATACAGTGAATACGGCCCAACTGTTGAAACGACGGCACGCGTTTGTTTGCAAAGCGCCAATAAACTGCTTTCATCATCAGCATTTGCCAGCAGGATAGGTAATGTAGAACCTTTAGCGCCAAGCGTTGCGCGAATTTCATTGAGCTTTACCTCAGAGCGTCCTGCGATTGCCCAACGTAAATCACCATCTACCCCATGGCGATCAAATAAATAGCGCGTCAGGAGTTGTCCCACAAAGCTAGTAGCACCAAACACTATGAGATGATAATTCGACATTTCAGCACTCCTTCGCCTTTTACATGGGCAGTTTTTTTAAGTTATGAACATCAGTCTACATCCAAAATCGAGCGAATTGATATGCGATTTGTGGTGTTTGAGGAAATGTAGATCATGATTAATTTTTGCATCACATCAGCCATTCATCATGATTCAAATGTTCTCTGAATTCACGGATGTTATAATGATTCACTTTCATATCGTCTAGAAAACGAACAGTTTTCGAGCGCTCATAACGAATCATGAGCTAATAAGATATAACTATATCGATTATCGACAAAAAACGTTTTATAGATAAACCTGAAAATGTTACATTTGCGCATCAATTTTGACTTACGAGCCAAACCAAGACAGCCATGTACGTCTACACCGAATTTGACCAAGCGATGGTCGACGAACGCGTCGCCCAATTCCGCGACCAAACTGAACGTTTCCTCAACGGCACTTTAAGCGAAGACGAATTCCGTCCATTACGCCTACAAAATGGCTTATATGTGCAACGTTACGCGCCAATGCTTCGTATTGCAGTGCCTTACGGTCTGATGAATACCAAGCAATTTCGTAAAATTGCAGATATTAGTAGCAAGTATGATCGCGGCTATGCGCACGTTTCGACACGCCAAAACATTCAATTAAATTGGCCTGCGCTTGAGCAAGTGCCTGATATTTTGGCTGAACTTGCAACCGTACAAATGCACGCGATTCAAACCAGCGGTAACTGTATTCGTAACACCACAACTGATCAATTTGCCGGTCGTATTCGCGGGGAAGTAACTGATCCACGCCCAACCTGCGAAATTATTCGTCAGTGGTCAACGTTCCATCCTGAATTCGCGTTCTTACCACGTAAATTCAAGATTGCAGTCAGTGCGCTTGATGAAGTTGATCGTGCAGCGACAGCATTCCATGATGTTGGTGTTTACTTAGTTAAGAAAAGCTTCGTTCGCCAAGAAATCATTGACTACAAAGCACGTGTAGAAGCGGCGAAAGCTGTGTTTGCGGCGTCTCAAGCGGATACGTCACTTGATGACGAAGCAAAAGAAACTGCTCAAGAAACTTATGATGCTGCAATCAACTCATTTTTGAATGTGGATATTGTCGAAGCTGCGCTTGATGCAGAGCCTTCAGAATGGGGCTACAAAATCATGGCTGGCGGCGGTTTAGGTCGTACACCTGTGATCGGTTCGATCATTCGTGAATTTGCAGCACGCGAAGATTTAATCGGTTATTTAGAAGCAATTCTGCGCGTTTATAACTTACACGGTCGCCGTGATAACAAATACAAAGCGCGTATTAAGATTCTGGTTAAAGCGCTTACCCCTGCTGTATTTGCAACTAAGACTGAAGCTGAATTTAACCAAATCAAAGCTGAACTCAAAGTTCCTGCTGATTTATATGGGAAAATGGAAAAGAACTTCACTCTTCCAGCCTATAAATCATTGCCTGACTTAGACTTCACTGAACAGTTGAAAGCAAACGCTACCTTTGCAAATTGGTATCGCATCAATACGCATCCCAACAAAACGACGGGCTATCGTATCGTCACGATTTCACTGAAACGTGCTGGAATTGCGCCAGGTGATGTGACGACTGAAGAACTTGATCTGATTGCAGACTTGGCCGATCAATATAGCTTTGGCGAACTGCGGACCACGCATTTACAAAACGTGGTTTTGGCCGATGTTGAACAATCCAAGTTATTTGAATTGTTTGAAATATTGACCAAGCACAACCTCGCGCGTGCGCATATTGGTTTTCTGACCGATATCGTTTGCTGCCCAGGTGGTGATTACTGCTCGCTGGCCAATGCAAAATCGATCCCGATTGCCGAAGCCATTTCACGCCGCTATCAAGACCTTGATACGGTTTATGATATTGGTCTGTTGGATCTGAATATTTCTGGCTGTATGAATGCCTGTGGTCATCATCACGTCGGTCATATTGGTATCTTGGGCGTGGATAAAAAAGGTGATGAGTTCTATCAAGTGTCACTTGGTGGCAATTCAGGCCATGATTCAAGCATTGGCGATATCCTCGGGCCTTCTTTTGGCGCGGACGAAATGGCGGATGTGATTGAAGAAGTGTTGAACACTTACTTAGATCTTCGCGCATCGGAAACCGAATTGTTTATTGAAACCTATCGTCGTATTGGTTTAGTACCATTTAAGGAACGTGTGTATGCCAAATAATACCAACACTGTATTAACAACAACTGGCGACACATTCCTAGATACGTTCCAACGTATTGGTGAAGATGGCGTGTTGCCTGCGGGTGACGTGGTTGTGACTTTGGCACAAGTTGACCGTTTGAGTGAAATTTCGGGTAAAAAAGGCTTACTTTTGACCGAAGTGGATTCACCTGAAAGCGTTAAATTGCCTTTAGATCAACTGGATCTGATTGAAATCCGCTTCCCTGCTTTTGCTGATGGTCGTGGTTATTCATTTGCGACATTGATCCGTCGCTTAGGTTTTAAAGGTGAACTACGCGCAACTGGCGACGTGTTCAAAGATGTGTTGTTTTATTTAAAGCGTGTTGGTTTCAATAGCTTTATTTTGAAACAAGGCAAAGATTTGGATGAAGCTAAAGGTGGATTGCAAGATTTTACCGCTGGCTATCAAGCATCGACTGCTGAGCCAAAAACGCATTATCAAGCGGGTGGCTGAGGCTTTGCATTGAGTATTTGTGATTGAAAAGCCGCTGAAAAGCGGTTTTTTTATATTCAAACTTGACCATAATGCGTCGCAGATACAAATTTTGGGTCATATGATCTTTTGAATACTGAGTCTAGACTCATTAGAATAGCGCTCAAAGTGATGTGTTAATCACCAAATGGATTTTTGATTTCGTTTTAAAATAAGGAAATATTGATGAATAAAAACCGCATTCTTTCGACTTTATTGAGCGCAACTATGCTGCTCTCCATGCCTAGTTTTGCGGCTACGCCAGATGGTTCCAAACCTTTAGGTGCCGCGGGTCCTGATGTCAATGAATTAGAAAAATATTCTGAAATTTTTGCACATGCCAAAAAGCTAATGGATAACCCAAAAACATGGGATAAGATTCCACCAAAAATTGCACTTTGTGTTTTTTCTCCTGAAGGCGCGCATGGCAAAGGCTTTGACTTCGCCATGAGTTATTTAAAAGAACTGCCAAAATATACCCGAATTGCCAAAAACATGGGCGTCGACTTGAAAGTGACCATGACCTCGCCGATGGACATGCATGTTGACCTCGCTTCATCCGTTGCTAAGCGTAAAGCCAGCACTGACGTCAAATTCCGCATTTATACCAATGAAAAAATCGCCTCGGAAGACTTTAAAGCAGGCCAATGTGATGGCGTGGCGATGAGTAATTTACGCGCTAAAGAATACAACAGCTTTATTGGTAGTCTTGATGCGATTGGTGCAGTTCCGTCATATAAGCATTTAACTGAAGCGATTCAGTTATTGTCTAAGCCTGCTGCAGGCAATTACATGGTCAATAAAGACTATGAGATTGTGGCAATCATTCCGATGGGTGCCGCTTATATTATGGTCAATGACCGTAAGATCAATTCATTAGCCAAAGCAGCGGGCAAAAAAGTTGCTGTGTTGGACTACGATAAATCCCAAGCAAAAATGGTACAGCAAATCGGTGCACAACCCGTATCAGTGGATTTGACCACGATTTCTGGAAAATTCAATAACAGCCAAGTTGATATTATGGCTGGCCCTGCGCTGATCTTTAAACCATTTGAATTGTATAAAGGCATGACGGCGCCAGATGGCTCTGTTAAAGGCGCAATTATTCGTTTCCCAGTGGTGCAAATTACTGGTGTGATGATGATGCATCGCGGCAAGTTCCCAGAGGGTGTTGGTCAATTAGTTCGCGAATTCTCGGCAATGCAAACTGGCATGGCATATCAATTTATTGATGAAACCGAACAATCGATTGATGCGAAATATTGGATGGATGTTCCTGCCGCAGACAAACCAGGTTATGTCAAATTGATGCGCGAGTCGCGTATTGCAATGGCGAAAGAAGGTTTCTACGACAAACGAATGATGACCTTCCTTAAGAAAATTCGTTGTCAGTTCGATCCGAGTAATTACGAATGCAGCATGACGGAAGAATGATTTTTTCATTCAATGATTTAATGCGGCACAATTGAGCATTGTGCCGCACCACTTAGGACGAGAATATAAATGAAAAATAACCAGTTACGCGCTTCTCTGCTCTGTATGTCAATGTTACTTGCTCATCCAATAGCAGTGTATGCAGCCGAGCCTGAATTCGATCAGAAAAAGTTAGCTGATGCGATTATCCAGACCCAAAAAATTATTAACGCTTCATCACCAGATGGCAAAAAACTGGTTGATGATGCTCCGCCTACACCTGAGCAAATGAAATCTTATGGCGATATGTTTAAACGCGCGAAAGGACTGATTGATAACCCAAAAACATGGGATAAAATTCCATCGAAAGTCACGCTTTGCGTTTATTCGCCTGAAGGTGCAAAAGGCAGAGGTTTTGACTTTGCTATGAACACAGTCAAAGACCTACCAAAATTCACCCAAATCGCAAAAAGCATGGGCGTGGATTTGAAGATTTCGATGACATCTCCGATGGACATGCACATTGATATGGCGTCCTCTGTTGCCAAACGTAAAGCCAGCACCGATGTAAAATTCCGTGTCTATACTAATGAAAAAATTGCCTCAGAAGACTTTAAAGCTGGTCAATGCGATGGCGTTGCGATGAGTAATTTGCGCGCTAAAGAGTACAATTTTTTTATCGGTAGTCTTGATGCGATTGGTGCAATTCCATCGTATAAACATTTAACAGAGGCTATTCAGTTACTTTCTAAGCCAGCCGCTGCAAATTACATGGTTAATAAAGACTATGAAATCGTTTCGATTATTCCTGTCGGCGCGGCTTATATCATGGTCAATGATCGTAAGATTAATAGCTTAGCCAAAGCTGCAGGTAAGAAAATCGCCGTGCTCGATTTTGATAAATCTCAAGCCAGAATGGTGCAACAAATTGGTGCACAACCTATTTCTGTCGATTTCACAACGCTTTCAGGTAAGTTCAATAATGGTCAGGTCGATATCATGGCTGGTCCTGCATTGATTTTTAAACCGCTTGAATTGTACAAAGGAATGACTGCACCTGATGGCAAAGTCAAAGGCGCAATTATTCGTTTTCCAGTGTTGCAAGTCACGGGTGTCATGATGATGCATCGCGGTAAGTTCCCAGAAGGTGTCGGTCAGCTGGTTCGTGAATTTTCTGCGATGCAGACTCCGAAGGTATATCCGTTTATTGATGAAACCGAAAAGTCGATTGATGAAAAATACTGGATGGATGTGCCTGCTTCTGATAAACCCGGCTATACCAAGCTTATGCGTGAGTCACGTATTGCGATGGTAAAAGAAGGTTACTACGACAAACGTATGATGGGTTTTCTGAAGAAAATTCGTTGTCAGTTTGAACCGTCTAATTATGAATGCAGCATGACGGATGAGTGATTGCTGTTTTTAATGATGATGTATGGTGGTTGAAAATCATCTACATCATCATTTTATAAATATCAAAGATGCGTCATTTTAATTCACTATTGGTCTGACATCTTATGTGTCAGTAGCGACACTTAAAAGTAGTTAGGTATTTCCATGGCACCTGGCGCACATCTGTTAATGAGTTGGCTTTGCTCAGTACCAATCTTTAAGCAATGCAGAGAAAGAAGGTTGGTAGCACTCGCAGGGATTTCGCCTGATATAGATGGTATTGGAATATTCATAGACCAATTAAGTTCAAACAAAACAAATTTCTACTTTGAGTATCACCATTATCTTTGCCACAACATTTTTGCGAGCTTCGTAATTTCCCTTCTTGCAACGGCATTCGCTAAATCTCAAAGAGCCGCAGTATTTTGCATGAGCCTTTTTGTGATTCATATCCACTTCCTCTGTGACATACTTGGCTCAAAAGGGCCTGACGGTTATCAGTGGCCAATCTTCTACTTATACCCTTCGAACAAAACATTTGAGTTAACGTGGAGTGGACAGTGGGAACTTAATGCTTGGCAAAATCAGTCTATAATCTTTGTTCTTTTCATACTTTGCTTCTTGGTGTTAACTAAGAAAAGAATGACTTTTCTTGAAGTGATTAGTCCGCGCTTAGAAAGTGAAGCCTTTGAAATGTGGAAAAAGTATTTTAGAAAAAATACTTAGTTAATCAAATACATCTAATTTGCCGCTTTCTATAAATCACAAAAATAAAAAATTACAGTCTTAGCAAAAACCGAATGATGGAATGAAGCCCATTATTCGGTTACTTCAACTCAATGCTGATCGTAGTGTCCGCCTATCGCGAAAATATAAATGTATTTTTCATCAAATTTATAGATTAGGCGGTCTTTTTGCGAAATGCGCTTTGACCAAAGACCTGCTAAATTGTGCCTAAGTTGCTCTGGTTTTCCTAGCCCTGTAGCTGGGTCGCTACGAAGCATCTCCTTAAGTAATTTACATAATGCTTTATGAAGTATCTTGTCTTTTTCGCGCAACTCTTCATAAACCAACCATGTATTACCCTCAAATACGAGTGATCTCATTCAATTCCTCGTCAGTTGGGGTATAACCTTTTTGTTGTGTGTGAGTCGCAAACGAATCAGCAATTTGCGTCATTAAGCTTTTACTTTGTAATACATGAAGCGTTTCCTGCTCACGTTCCCAATCATCAGCACTCACAACGATAAATGCCTCACCTGCACGGCGAGTCACTTTGATGGGTTCATGGTTGCTAACAACTTGCTCTACAAATGTTTTTAAGTTATCTCTAAATTGGTTTACGCTAACAGTATCCATAGTTCTCACCAGTTGTACGGAGTTTCAGTACAATATATCATGACTCCAAGAGTAAAACCATTACCACTGTTCGACCACATGCATAAGGAGATAACAAAATGAACATTCCAAAAAATGCAATTTGCCTTTGGTACGACGGTGATGCCGAAGAAGCCGCAAATTTTTACGCGAAAACTTTTCCAAATTCATCCGTTGATGCGGTACATCTTGCACCTTCGGATTACCCTTCTGGTAAAGAAGGAGAAGTCATCACGGTTCAGTTTACTGTGATGGGTATTCCCTGCCTTGGGCTAAATGGCGGTCCGACGATCAAACATAGCGTTGCATTTTCGTTTCAGGTTTCAACAAGTGATCAAGAAGAAACGGATCGCTATTGGAATGCAATTATCAGCAACGGCGGCACAGAAAATGCCTGCGGTTGGTGTCAAGATAAATGGGGAATTTCTTGGCAGATTACACCAGCAACTTTAATTGAAGCATACACTAGCCCTGATCGTGCAGAAGCAAAACGCGCTTTTGAGGCCATGATGGACATGACCAAAATAGACATCGCGAAAATTGATGCAGCTCGACGTGGTTAAGTGAATATGTATTGAATTAAGACTGAGTGATTTAACACTCGTAACTTCGCGTATCACCGAAGCCCAAGCACTATCAAAATAATATTTGTTAACAACACTGTAACCGTTTGCCGAAACTAGACCTGATGTTGTATCGTGCAAGTGCCTTATACGGATAGTTATCCTTTTGATAAAAAATGAGAAAAAAGTAGATTTAAGCTAACACAATTTCGTTATACAACTTGGACTCCTATGAAAATACAAACTATAAAAAACATCTTTAAAGTGCTTCCACTCACATTAGTATTTTCCTCTTTTGCTACGCATGCTGAAACATTTAATCTTGGTCTAATGCTCAAGGAAAGCGTGAAAAAAGCACTACTGAGTAATTCTGATTCACCTAAAAATGTAGCGGGAAGCAATGTCACTTACCCTACATCTGGATCCTATGATGCTAATGATCAGAACTTTGAACGCTCACTGACAATTCACCCTGATGGTAGGTTTGAACTCGAAGTCATAGAAAAAGGTCAATCGGGAAATCTCCGTTCTGGCTCAGGAAGTGGGCAATTGGTTTTTAAAGATGGTCAATGGCAATATACAGAAGGCGTTTGCAGCATGACATTGGCTGCGACACCCGCAGCATTGCAAGTGCACGTTAAATCATGTGCAGGTGCATTTGGAGATGTACCGTTTGATGGTCGTTATCAATTAAAAGACCAGAAAATTTCTAGCCAAAAAATGACCATCACAGCGAATAAGAATAAACAACTTGCAGCACAATTGAATTGCCAAAATTTGAATTTGGGTGATAACGGAATTGGGGATTTATTGGGAAAGGTAACTCAGTTGCCACAAAATGCTATTTGGAATCAGGAAATTGTTGCGCCTAGCGGATATACCTTTGGTGATATTCCAATCCAATCATTGAGTCTTTCTGAAGCAGATGGCGGATTTTTAGCGTTGTTTGTCGATGGTAATGCCATTGCAATCAAATCCGCTATTAAAAAAGTTCGGCTCAAGGGTGATACAACAATTATGACACTGCACAAAGTTGGCGATGCAAATAGCTATCCATTCCCTAGTAAACGAGCTGGGCAGTTGTATGTGCAATGCCAAAGCAAGACCACTCAGTATTGGATGTATTGAGTCTAGCGGGAGTGTTTTTGCTCTCCCTCTGGTTTTTGCGCCTTACGAGTGAATGAATTAATCATCACTTAAACCAAAGCACAAACCAAAAAATATTTCCTAGCAATAATATCGCCGCGACAGTTTGCCAAAACTTCAACGGATGCTTCTCAATAAGGGGCATCTTCGGACGCGTCAAGTCATAGTTTGGTCGTTCTAAATCGGCTTGCCACTCTCCTAAATCTTCATATCGATTTTCCGGATTCAAACTACACGCACGCATCAATGCCGCATCCATCCATGTTGGCACGTGTGGATTATAGGAAGTCGCTGGAATGTATTCTAAGTCAGCAAAATCAGACGATTTTCGAGCATAGACGTAATTGTCACCGTACGGCATTTTGCCCGTGAGCATTTCATAGAAAGTTACTGCTAAGGCAAACTGATCTGATTTAGCGGATACTTGCTCACCGAGTGCATATTCAGGCGCAGCATATTCCATTGCACCGGGTCTTGTTCGCGTATCCGTCACACTACCCGTTTGCGCACTCCCAAAATCAATCAATTTCAAACGTGCATGACTTTGTATTTTGTTTGGCAACTCAGCTTGTGCATCATTTAATACGATGAAATTGTCAGGTTTTACATCTTGATGTAATGTCTCGCGTCGATGCAATGCACGTAGCGCACGCACTGCTGGACGTACAAATTGAATTACAGTTTCGACAGGTGCTTCAGGATGTTTCTTACGCCATTCACGCAGCGTCTGACCCGCCAAATACTCTTGCACCAAGTATAAAAATTGACGCGGTTGTTCTGGTGATAACGTCGTCACAATATCTGGATGCACGATGCGTTGCCCAATCCATTCCTCTTGCATAAACGCATGCAATGCTTCCACGTCATCACTGAATTGTGCAGCAGGCGTTTTCAGAATGACTTGTCGCTGATCGCTTAATTGTGTTGCGCGATAAATCTTACTGCGACTATTGGCATGTATTTCGGAGACGATTTCAAAGCCATCGACTTGTTGACCTGCAAGCAAAATATCAGGTAGCAGTGGCGGGAAACTGGAAAGATGTGGCGGCTTGTCCGTTGTTAAATCTAACTCTTTGATATGAATGAGCTGACATGACAGATTATCTTGGCTCTTCGCATCATACGCTGCCTTCATCATGGCTTGAACACATTGTTCAATACTTTGGCTTTCCTCTTCACTCGACGAGTGATTAGAAATCACATGTGCTTGAATGATATTAGTCAATTCATCTGTGGTCAGAACACCATGCACACCATCAGTGGTTAACAAAAAATAGTCACCGACTTGGACATCAATTTGACTGTAGTCCACGTCCACACGCCAATCCATACCTAGCGCGCGAATGAGTTGCGAAGACTCACCAATTTGAATCACATGATCTTTGGTGAGACATTCTAGTGCAGCTTGCCCAGATCTCTGCGCTGATCTAAATCGCCAAACCCGCGAATCACCCACATGAAAAATATGCGCGGATGAACCAGAAATAACCATCGCGCTAAACGTGGTGAGATGCGTGCTGTAGCGATGATTATAGTGTTGACCTTGCCCATGTAACCAACGGTTAATTGCGGAAACTACTTTGAATCCAGCAGTTTTAATTGACCAATTCAAATCAGTCGCAAGGAAGTCACTACAAAATGTCCGTGTAGCAATCACGGCGCCACGACCACCCTCTTCTGCACTACTTAAGCCATCCGCAATCACAGCGATCATGACCTGTGAGCGACGTCCAGCTCCTTCAGGTAGATGCATGACTAATGCATCATCATTGACTTCTTTTATGCCCTTATCGCTGAGTTGGGCTGCGGTAACTTGAAGAGGCATGAAATCCTTTTCCTAATTTTATTAAAAGCTATTTTTTGCTTTTGAAGTCTTCCCCATGAGGGGGAAGATTTAGAAGGGGGTGACTTTGATCTTTCCAGATAAAGCCACCCCCATTCCACACTTCGCTATCGCTCGTCTTGCGCTAGGGCGAAGCAGTGCTTCGCTAATCCTAGCTCATATTGATTATTCAACAGCAATACGTTCAACACGTCCATCAGGATGCACTTCAATCATGTGTCCGCGTGGTTCCGAGATGAAGTATGAACCAAGGAATGCCAATGCTGCAGTTCCAGCCAACACATAGAAGAAACCAACTGGCGACACCATGGAGAATACAGTCAGGAAAACCACGCCGCCAACATTACCATACGCGCCTGCCATCCCTGCAATTTGTCCAGTCATACGACGTTGAATCAAAGGAACGATTGAATAAACTGCACCACATGCGCCTTGAACAAAGATTGATGTAGTCAGTACAACTGCAACAGCCATTGCCAGTGTCCAGCCGCTATTGCCCATTTGTGACATCAACAGATAACCAATGGTTTGTCCGAACAAACAAATCATCAATACTTTACGGCGACCCGAAGCATCGGATAAATAACCACCACCTGGGCGGGCGAAAATATTCATCACTGCAAAGCAACCAGCAGTTAAACCAGCTAAGCTTTTCGACACATCATAGTGATCAATAAAGAACTGCGGCAACATCGATACAACAGCCAGCTCTGATCCGAAACATGCCATATAAGCCAAGTTTAATACTGCAACTTGCTTGAATTGATAACGTGGTGGTACTGGTGCATTTGGAACAAATAGGTGTTTATTCACTTGCCAAATTTTGAAGTATTGGTAAGCAGTTAAGATTGCAATTGCACCATAAGCAATCAGTGCTTGTGGTTCGCTCAGCAGTTTTAAACCTGCTGGTGACAAACGCCAAGTCAGTAATACCAATGCTAAATACAACGGCGCAGTCATCACGAGATAGAACCAGAAGTCGCCCTTAGTCGTTACTTCCAAACCACCTGATTTCATTGGACGGAAATAGGTTGAGCCTTCTGGGGTATCACGTACACCGCGGTAGAAAAAGTAACTATAGACAATCGCAATCACGCCAGTGGTTGCAACTGCAGCACGCCATCCATCATGGCCACCAACAACATGCATCGCAATAAAAGGCATACTCATTGACGCTACGGCTGCACCAAAATTGCCCCATCCGCCATAAATACCTTCAGCGATACCCACTTCTTTAGCTGGAAACCATTCTGAAATCAAACGGATACCGATTACGAAGCCTGCACCAACAAAGCCCAATAAGAAGCGCATGACTGCTAATTGTTGGTACGTTTGTGCAGCTGCGAACAATAAACACAACAAACCGCTGACTAAGAGCAAACCTGAATAGGATTTACGTGGCCCGATTTTGTCGACGAGCACACCAATCAGTACACGCGCAGGAATGGTTAATGCCACGTTGAGCATTAAGATCGCTTTGACTTCCGCATCCGTCATATGGAAATACGTTTTCAAGGTCGGCATCAATGACGCATGCGCGAACCAAATCAAAAACGTGACGAAGAACGCCATCCATGAATAATGCAAAATCCGTATCCGTGGGATGGATAAGTTGAATAGCGCAATACGATTAGCCAAGATAGCTCTCCCAAGCGACTTTAAAGTCCGCTGTTTATAAATATACCGCTAAATAAAACACAAGTCTCTCGACAGATATGAAGATATCACATCTGAACCGTCCTAATTAAGTATTACTTTTCAGACATTTGTGGAGAGTTAAACGTTCAAGCTGCTCAATATTAATTGAGCGAAATCAAGACATCATCACCATCAAGTTTGACTTGGTAAGTTTTGATGGAGACGTTCTCGTCTTCTAAACATTGCCCCGTTCTTAAGTCGAAGTGTTGTTTATAAATCGGTGATGCAACAACATCAAATCCTTTCAGATTGCCAGTAATGCCACGTGCGATCACATTGGCTTGGCTGAATGGATCATAATTTGAAACTGCAAAAATATTACCGTCATTTAAACGAAACACTGCCACTTGCTCACCTTGCACTAATGCAGGCACGCCCACCAGTGGAGTAAGATCATTAACTGTACAAATTTTCTCTAACATGGCGATGATCTCCAATACACATAATCTTTCAAAAACTGAATTTTTTAAATCCCCTACTTATTTTAAATATCTATCAAAAATAAGTAGGTTTAATCATTAAAACGTTAATTATATCAAAGCAATAACTATGCCATTTCAATAACTTCGATCACATTAATTCGACCCACTTTTTCACTCGGAGTTGCTGGACGAATTTGACCACGTTCTTGAACAAATACGATGTTTTCATCCGCTTTATCAGAGTTCACAAACGGTTGGAAACGTTTCAAAATCTCTGGATCACTGATCGCTGTTTTCCATTCGCATTGGAATGTATCAACCACATATTGCATTTGTGATTCGAGTTCTTCGGCGATGCCCAGTGTGTCGTTTAGGATCACATCTTTTAGATAATCCAAACCGCCTTCCATGTTGTCGCGCCATACGCTGGTACGCTGCAGGCGATCAGCAGTTTTAACGTAGAACATCAAGAAACGGTCTACATATTTGATCAATGTTTCACTGTCCAAATCCGAAGCCAACAATTCTGCATGACGTGGTTTCATACCGCCGTTACCGCAAACGTAGAGGTTCCAACCTTTTTCAGTTGCAATGATGCCCACGTCTTTGCTTTGTGCTTCAGCACATTCACGGGTACAACCTGACACACCAAACTTGATTTTGTGTGGTGAGCGTAGACCGCGATAGCGATTTTCTAATTCAATTGCAAAACCCACTGAATCCAACATCCCGTAACGGCACCATGTTGAACCCACACAAGATTTCACAGTACGCAATGATTTACCATATGCATGACCTGATTCAAAACCAGCATCGATCAGCTCTTTCCAAACCAGTGGCAATTGCTCTAAACGTACACCGAACAAGTCAACACGTTGACCGCCAGTGACTTTGGTATAGAGCTTGTATTTCTTGGCAACCATACCCACTGCGATTAAACCATCTGGCGTAACTTCACCACCTGGCATACGCGGAACAACTGAATATGTACCGTCTTTTTGCAAGTTCGCCATGTAGTAATCATTGGTATCTTGCAAGCCCGCCAATGGTTTCGCCAGCACGTGCTCATTCCACAATGACGCCAAGATGCTTGCAGAAGTTGGTTTACAGATATCACAGCCGTCATGTTGGCCATTACCATGTTTTTCAAGCAATTCAGCGAATGACTTGATTTTGCCGACTTGGCAAAGATGGAACAGTTCTTGACGGGAGTAAGCAAAGTGTTCGCAGATGTCTTTTTTGACTTCAACGCCCATTTTCTCAAGTTCAGAGTTCATCACTTGTTTCACGAGTGCAGCACAACCGCCACATGAACTGCCTGCTTTAGTGCCGCATTTAACGCTGTCGTAATCCATGCAGCCGCCTGCAACCGCATCGCAGATTTCGCCTTTGCTTACGTTATTACATGAACAAATCGTTGCAGTCATCGGCAATGAATCTGCACCCAACGCTGGACGTGCTGAACCATCAAAGCTAGGCAGAATCAATGCTTGTGCATTGTCTGGCAAATCCATGTCGTTCAACATCAGTTGCAGCAAACCGCCGTAAGCTTCAACATCACCAATCAACACCGCACCAAGCAATTTCTTACCATCAGCAGAAACAACTAATTTTTTATAAACTTCATTCGGCTCATCCACATAGACAAAGCTACGTGCGCCAGCCACAGAGCCATGTGCATCACCAATCGATGCCACATCGACACCCATCAGTTTTAATTTGGTCGACATATCTGCGCCAAGGAAGTCTTTTTTCTTTTCATGCTGAATGATTGAATGTGCGGCGGTTTCAGCCATTTGATAGCCTGGTGCAACCAAACCGTAAATGCGACCTTCCCACAACGCACACTCACCGATCGCATATACATCAGGATCGTTGGTGACACATTCATTGTTAATGACGATACCGCCGCGAGGACCGATATCGATACCGAATTGACGCGCTAAATCATCACGTGGACGGATGCCTGCAGAGAACAGGATCATGTCGGTTTCAAGGTGTGAACCATCCGCAAAATTCATGCGATGACGGCAGTTTTCACCATCCACGATTTCAGTGGTGTTTTTACCCAAATGAATGCCAACACCGATTGATTCGATCTTGCTACGGAGAATTTTTCCTGCGCCATCATCAATTTGAACCGCCATCAAACGGGGTGCGAACTCAACCACATGAGTTTCTAGACCTAAGTCACGTAATGCTTTAGCCGCTTCAAGACCGAGCAAACCACCACCAACCACTACGCCAATTTTTGAGCGTGCTGCGCTGACTTTCATCGCTTCTAAGTCGTCAATCGTACGATAGACTAAGCAATCGCCACGATCTTTACCTGGCAATGGTGGAACAAAAGGATATGAACCCGTTGCTAAAATCAGCTTGTCGTACGATAATTTTTCACCAGTTGTGGTGGTGACAGTTTTGGCTGCACGATCGATTTCTGCAGCGCCTTTGCCTAAATGCAATTTGAAGCCGTTATCTTCAAAAAAGTTTGGCGCAACAAGAGATAAATCATCGGCAGTTTTGCCTGAAAAATACGAAGAGAGTTGCACGCGATCATATGCTGGCAGATTTTCTTCACAGAGCACTGTGACATCAATCGGCGTTCCTAAGTTTGCTGTAGCTGCATCGCGTGCTAATACTTCAACAAAACGATGTCCAACCATGCCATGACCAACGACGACGATTTTCATATTCAACTCCGTACTTCTTCAAAACCACTTAAAAAATAAATAACGCTAAATTCTTAAACTGCACTGGAAAGGATCAACTTTTTGATTCGTATTCAGCGCAAACATCACTTCATGATATAAATATATATTCAATATCCATGCCAAGTTTTCTGCTAAGCGAGCTATTTCGTTCTGCGTGAGCACTGCTTGCACGAAAATGGTTCGTGTATGTCAAAAAAAATGATTAATTCATATTTTATTAAATAACTGTTTTTATAGTAATTAGTGGTTTATTGATCTAGGTAGTAATAAGGAGGAAAAAGAATTTCGAGTCGGATGTGATTATTCTTTTATGTGAAATGAACAAATTGGAACGCAATAAAACAGGTCAACGCACCAATAAAATACCCGAAAGCATTAGTTGTGAAATTTAAAGAATTTATCAGTAAATATGGTTTCTTTAGGTTAATTATATTTATATAACAATTATTTAGTGATTTTCTATGTAGTTTTCTCTAATCAAGTCACTTTGTTGACCATAATAATGCCTTGTGCATCACAGGAGTGCGTTATGACCGTGATACTCCCCAATTTGTTGCATTGCGATCCATTTTCTAAATACACCGTAGGGGCTCCGCTTGTGGGTGCCCGCTTTTCTTGCTTAGGGCACCCACAAGCGGAGCCCCTACATAAGGTATTCATATTTTAAGTAGGCTATTGTTTCTAATTTCATTTAAAAGGCATAAAAAAAGCAAAGCCATCAACGACTTTGCTTTTTTGACTTCAGCTAACTCTTAATCAGACTGACGATGCGCTTCTGACAAATAATCATCCGACTGCATCTCAAGTAAACGTGATCGTGTTCGTTGAATCTCGAAGGCGAGTTTTTCACCTTGATACAGCTCTAAAATCGGCTGTTGCGCGGTGATGACTAATTTAACACGGCGATCATAGAACTCATCGACCAAGTAAATCAGACGACGTGTTGCATCTGCGATTTGATCATTCAGCACAGGAACGCGACCGACGAGCACCGTATTATAGAGCTTCGCAATTTCAATAAAATCCGCTGCACTACGCGGCTTCATGCACAACTCATCAAATCGGCACCACAACAAATCGTCAGTACGACCTTCAACTTCGATGATCCGATCATTAATCACGATGTCTTCTTGAGAAACCAAATGTGCTTTGGTCAATGCTGAAAAGCGCGAGGCAATCCAGTTCATTGATTCATCGGTTAATGGCGCACGATAGAGATTTGCCTGCTTTAGAACGCGTAAACGATAATCCACACCAGAATCGACATTGAGTACCGTGCAATGCGCTTTTAATGCAGCAATTGCTGGCAAGAATCGATCACGGTGAATGCCGTTCTTGTAAAGACCGTCAGGAGCAATATTTGAGGTGGCAACCAAAGTAATGCCGCGCTTAAACAACATGCCAAACAAATCACCCAAAATCATTGCATCAATGACATTACTAACAAAGAATTCATCAAAACAGATTAGCACCGCTTCTTTATAAATCAAATCCGCAACTTTTTCTAAAGGATCGCTCTGCCCTTTAAGTAAATTGAGTTCACGATGTACGCGCTGCATAAAATGATGGAAATGCATCCGCATCTTGCGTTTGAATGGCACGGATTCATAAAACTGATCCATAAGCCATGTTTTACCACGACCTACCCCACCCCACAGATACACCCCTTGAGGTGCATTTGATCGGCGCAAACGAAATCCCTGCGCCTGTTGGAAGCGTGCAATCAAGCTCTGATGAAGCTGATCCAGTGCATAAACTGCACTGGCTTGCTCATCATCATGAATAAATGAACCAGTCGTGAGCGCATCCGCATAGCGCTGCGCAGGCGAACGATCATCGACTAATGCTTTTAATACTGGGATTTCTAATGTCATGGAAAACGACGCTCTAATTGCAATTCGATTGCGGGTAACAGTCCATGAAAAAAGTGGCTACATTCTGGGATAATGGCTAAATCAAAATGCCGTGCATTTGCCCAGTTAATAATTTCTTGCGGCGCGACAACTTCGTCTTGGTCGCCAACCATAACAAACGTATCGTCAGGTAAAGTCAGTTTCGCCATCGGATAATTCTGTACTGCAGGTGCAAGCAAATAGAGCTTCTTTAATTCAAACTGATGGACGTTATCCGATAACAGCCGATCAGCACTTGCTGCGGCAATATATCCGCCAAAGGAAAATCCAGCCACATAAAGCTTTCTGGCTGTGGTTTGACCTGCGATCCAATCAAGGACACTAAAAAAGTCATCAACCTCACCAATCCCATCAGCATGCAATCCAGTACTTTCGCCTACACCACGAAAATTAAACTGCACAACCGAGATTTTTTGATTACGAAAAAATCGTGCTAGCGTCGTGACAACCTTGTTATCCATCGTGCCACCCATTAACGGATGAGGGTGACAAATCACTGCGACAGCATCAGACTCTTGCCATGACGGACGGATTTGTAGCATCCCAGCATTACCTTGAATGAGTTGATCGGGCATAGACAATGGCTGCAACTAAATAAGTGTGAAAACAACGAGGGTGAAAGACTAGCCGATTGAGACCAAAATTACCAATCAGAAATGCGTATTTCACACTCAATCAAATGAAAAATGTGAATCAATTCTCATAATCTATTTGGTTTAGCGTGATCAGTAGACCCATTTTGCTTTATGAAGATAAATTAACAATGACGACTGTCGTTATGAAAAATATAGACTAAAAGTTGTCCACAGGTGATTCAATTGGCTTTTTCATGAACAAATAGAATTTACTAATATCTTGGCCATGAGATCGCTAACTTGCATTAAATAACTTATTGTAAATTAATGATATTTTATGTTGATTAAAAAATGTACAATTTGTCTGTTCCCCTTACAAATACAATGCTTAAACCTGTCAAGCCAGCACTTGTCCACAGCTTCGTCCACATTTTTTGTGGACAACACCTCAAACCCTTGCTATTGCTAGCGAATGGGCTATTCGAGTTGTGGATTATGCAGGGGGTACAGTTGTATATTTTGTTGAACAATTTTTTTTATAAAATTTAAAAAATATAATTATCGCTTGCTATTCTTTTAATGCGTAAGCATTGCTGCCTGATTATTCGTCAATAACAGTTTTTCTTTTTAAATGAAAAACCACCAGATTGTCTAACAGAATTTTACTTGTTCATAATACACACAACAAAAGCGGAATCTAGCAAGGATGCGTTTGTCATGCAGGGCTATAGTCTTTATAGTAGGGGCTAATTTTTTATAAGACCCAAGATTGAGTTCAGTTGAAATGAATTCAATTGTAGAGTTGATAAGCACTTTAAAAATATTCGTTTAAAATAGCTTAGTTTGATAAAGCAAGCCAACCGTTTCAGAATCGCACCGTTATTCGCCTCGTCACATGAGGGAATTTCTATCTAGCAGCATCATCTGCTATAACAAACTTGGGAGTTGCATCTTGGAAGCACGTGTAATAGACCTTGCCAAACTTGGCAAAAATGACATTGACCGCGTCGGTGGCAAAAATGCGTCATTAGGCGAAATGATCAGCCACCTTGTAGGTGCTGGCGTTAGTGTTCCAGGTGGATTTGCAACAACCGCGCAAGCATTCCGTGACTTTCTCGAACAAAGCGGTCTTAAGGATCGTATTCAAGCTGCTCTCAAAAATCTGAATGTAGATGATGTGCAAGCCCTGATCAAAACGGGTGCACAAATTCGTCAATGGGTAATTGAAACACCGCTTTTGCCAGAATTCGAAAAAGAAGTGCGTGACGCGTTTACTGCTCTATCTGAAGGCAATCCTGATATCGCAGTTGCAGTGCGCTCAAGCGCGACAGCGGAAGATTTACCAGATGCATCTTTTGCAGGACAACAAGAAACGTTCCTGAACATTCGCGGCATTGATAACGTATTGGTTGCTATTAAAGAAGTATTTGCATCACTGTTTAATGATCGTGCGATTGCGTACCGCGTGCATCAAGGTTATGAACATGAAGGCGTCGCACTGTCTGCGGGCATTCAACGTATGGTACGTAGCGAAACTGGTGCGGCTGGTGTGATGTTTACGCTGGATACTGAATCAGGCTTCCGTGATGTGGTGTTTATTACTGCTGCTTATGGTTTGGGTGAAACTGTTGTTCAGGGCGCAGTTAATCCAGATGAATTCTACGTTTCAAAGCCACTGCTAGAAAAAGGTAAGCACTCAATTGTTCGCCGTAACTTAGGCAGCAAACATCAAAAAATGATCTACGGTGACAGTGGCGTTACTGGACATTCGACTGTTGTGGTTGATGTTGATAAAGCGGATCGTTTGAAATTTTCTTTGAATGACCAAGAACTGGTTGAACTTGCAAAACAAGCGTTGATCATTGAAAAACACTACAAATCGCCAATGGATATAGAGTGGGCAAAAGACGGCGATGATGGAAAACTTTACATCGTCCAAGCTCGCCCAGAAACAGTAAAAAGCCGTCAAAACGTTGGCACTATGGAACGCTACCTGCTCAAGCAAAAAGGTACAGTGTTGTGCGAAGGTCGTTCAATTGGTCAACGCATCGGTTCAGGCCGTGTTCGTATCATTAACTCGATTAAAGACATGGACATCCTGCAAACTGGTGATGTACTCGTTTCAGATATGACGGATCCTGATTGGGAACCCGTTATGAAGCGTGCATCAGCGATCATTACCAATCGCGGCGGTCGTACTTGCCATGCTGCAATTATTGCGCGTGAATTGGGTGTTCCAGCGATTGTTGGTTGTGGTAACGCAACTGAAGTTTTGGTTGATGGTACTCAAGTCACCGCTTCATGTGCTGAAGGCGATACTGGCTTCATCTATGAAGGTGCGCTTGATTTCGAAGTGCAAAAAAATTCCATCAGTTCAATGCCACCGCTCGCATTCAAAATTATGATGAACGTAGGCAATCCTGATCGTGCCTTTGACTTCGCGCAAATTCCAAACCAAGGTGTTGGCTTGGCGCGATTAGAATTCATTATCAATCGTATGATTGGTGTGCACCCTAAAGCATTGATTAACATTGACAGTCTGCCACGCGAAACACGTGCTGCTGTTCTTGCACGTACTGCAGGTTATGCTACGCCAGTTGATTTCTTTGTTGAAAAACTGGTTGAAGGGATTTCTACCCTCGCTGTTTCTTTCGCTGATAAACCTGTCATCGTTCGTATGTCAGACTTTAAATCGAATGAATACGCGAATCTGATTGGCGGTAAACTCTACGAGCCGGAAGAAGAAAACCCAATGCTCGGTTTCCGTGGCGCAAGTCGCTATGTATCCGATAATTTCCGTGATTGTTTCGAGCTTGAATGTCGCGCACTGAAAAAAGTTCGTGATGAAATGGGCTTAACCAACGTCGAAATTATGATTCCTTTCGTACGTACTGTCGGTGAAGCTGCTCGTGTTATTGAATTGCTGGCTCAAAATGGTTTGCGTCGTGGCGAGAATGGTTTGCGTGTCATTATGATGTGCGAACTACCAACCAATGCCCTACTTGCTGAACAGTTCCTTGAGCATTTCGACGGCTTCTCGATTGGTTCAAACGACTTAACGCAATTAACACTCGGCTTGGATCGTGATTCTGGCATCGTGTCGCACTTATTTGATGAGCGCGATGATGCGGTAAAAGCTTTGCTGTCGATGGCGATTTCTGCATGCCGTAAAGCTAACAAGTACATCGGTATTTGTGGTCAAGGCCCATCAGATCACCCTGATTTTGCCCTGTGGCTGATGGAACAAGGCATCGATTCAGTGTCATTAAATCCTGACTCAGTACTCGATACGTGGTTCTTCTTGGCGCAGAATCAATCTGGTTTAAAGAAGTAATTTTTAAGAGTCATTCACTCATTAAAGTTATGTATAAAAGCAGGTTGCTCACAAAAGGCTCGTAGATACGAGCTTTTTGTTCATTATAATGTGAGTCAAATCAACGTCAAAAGTCATAGATAATTGCGTTTCTGATAATCAAAGACTTATTAACCAAATATTTAAAATGATGTACTTAAAATTCTAGGCACTTAAAAACATGCAAATCTACCTAGCCCGTAATAATGAACAAGCTGGCCCATATACCTTGGAACAAGTAAATGCGATGCTTTCCAATAAGCAGATTGTATTAACTGATCTCGCTTGGCATGAAGGCATGACGAACTGGTTGCCTTTAGGTCAATTGACTGGCGGCAAAATGCTCTACAACCCAAATCAGCAAAAAATAGCACTGACTCCAACGCCTTTTAAAACCACTGCAACGAGCACTGTGGATGCTGAAACAGTAGCCAATGGCGCAACGCTTGCTCCAGTCGGACGTAGACTTGGTGCGGCATTGATCGATTATTTACTGTTAAATTTAACGATTGGGATGGCTTTTTTCTCAACGATGACGGTAGAAAGTCTGACGAAACTCAATGTGACATTTACCACTGAATTAGAGTTACTTTCTAAGAGCACAAAACCCGATTCAACACAAATTCTGAAAACGATCATGGCGAGCATTCCAGAATCGACAATGGCAGCGGTCGGTCTTGCAGTGTTAATTTTGACTGTATTACAAGTTTGGCTTATTGCCACGCGCGGTCAAACCATTGGCAAAATTCTGTTGAAGATTAAAATTGTTGATGAAACCAGCGGTGAGAAATCAACGTTCCTGCGGAGTGTCATTCTGCGCTCTGTTTTGGTCAAATATATTGGCTACAACATTGTCGGTTCATTATTGTTTTTCGTAGATCTGGTTTTTTTATTTACCAAACAAAACCGTACACTGCATGATCGTCTGGCAAAAACCTTGGTCGTGAATGCACCAGCTGTTGAAGTTGAAAAACAAAAAACATAATGTGTTGCGTGATACTCATGCGATGATGACGTAGAAACTGATGGTGTAAAATGCTTTGATCTGTAGTTTCTAATGTGAAATTACAGATCTTTAAACAACAAGATAAGGTGAATTTTTAATGGTGGCGGTCGTATGACGATTCTGATTTTATTTCTATTAATCCTACTTAACGGTGTGTTTGCAATGTCCGAAATGGCATTGGTTACTGCCCGTAAAGCGCGTTTACAGAAAAGGATTGATGAAGGTGATCACGGTTCAATCGCCGCAGCAAAACTTGCTGAAGATCCCGCCAATTTTATGTCGACCATGCAAATCGGGATTTCAACAATCACGATATTAAGCGGTATATTGGGTGAAGCGGCGCTTGCTGATCCTGTTGCTGACTTCTTTATGGATTTTGGAATGCACGCTAGCATTGCGCATACGTTATCCTTTGTGCTGGTCGTTGCCATTATTACCTATGTCAATATTGTCGTTGGTGAACTTGCGCCAAAACGCCTCGGTCAGATTGCCCCTGAAAAAGTAGCCCGCGTCGTTTCTCGGCCTGTGTTATGGCTTACAACGATCATGATGCCAATAGTACATTTTCTATCTGGCTCAACCTACTTAGTTTTGCGTTTGATTGGTATTAGAAACACCAAAGGCCCCATCATGACCTCCGAGGAAATCCATGCGATTTTAGTGGAAGGTTCCCAAAGTGGTTTGATTGATGAACAAGAACATCAAATGGTGCGTAATGTTTTCCGCTTAGATGATCGCAAAATTGCAAGTTTGATGGTTCCTCGCCTTGATGTGACTTGGTTATCTGTCGATGACAGCCTTGAAAAAGTACTCGAAATAATTCAGCGAAGTGAGTTTTCTCGTTTCCCAGTCTGCCGCGAGAGTGTTAATGATGTCATGGGTATCGTCATGGCAAAAAGCGTTTTGACCCAAGTACTTAATGAAAAAAAGCTTAACCTTGAAGCGCTCATGCAGCCGCCTCTTTATGTACCTGAATCACTTAATGGTATGGAATTGCTGAATTTACTGCGTAGCTCGCAAACAGAAATGGCACTTGTCGTTGATGAATACGGCGATATTCAAGGGATTGTCACTGTTCAGGATTTAATTGAAGCCATTACGGGTGAATTCCAAACCGATGACGAAGAAGATTCTTATGCAATTCAGCGTGATGATGGTTCTTGGCTACTGGATGGCTTAATTCCAAGTCACGACTTAAAAGATCGTTTGCAGATTAAGGTTTTACCTGAAGAAGAGCGTGGTCTTTACAATACGTTGTCAGGTTTAATCATGATGCAACTCGGTCGCATCCCCAAAACCGCAGATAAAATCGAATGGGATGGCTGGTTATTGGAAATTGTTGATATGGATGGCAAGCGAATCGACAAAGTCCTTGCTACCTATATCGCAGATAATGACGAAGTTGATAATCAAGATTAATGACGATTTCGCGGCAAACGCCTCCTCCATTACCGCCACAAAAGAGTTTAGAGCAACTTTTGGCAACCAAAGATCAGCGCATTCGTGCTGGTCTCATTGATCACTTTATTGATAGTTCACTTTGGTTCTGGTTCTTTATTCTTGTTGGCTGGAATGTATTTCATCTTGAGACTTCCGTGGATGCACGATCATTTTTGATCATGCTTTCACTGAATTTTCCGATTTCATTGATGATCATTGTTCTATTCATTGTTTTAGATATTTTACTCTGTGTCAGTCGTGGACAAAGTATCGGACAATGCATAAATGGTATCAATAAGAAGAATCAATCAACAACCTCCAATCAAATTTTAAACAGTGTTTTTGCTAAGCCTAAAATTTGGCTGCATGGTTTAATGAGTCGCTGTTTGGGTATGCCATTATTGAGTGTCAGTGTGTTGATCTGGCTGATTTTAAATCCAATGATGACACCAATTCATCTTCATGATTTTTCATTGATTGAGCCAGAAGGCTCGCTTTTATTAATGATTTTTTTGTTAAAAATAATTGGCTGGGCATTACTGCTCTTTGGATTGTTTTTACCATTTGGTCTAGGATTCCTTCGTGGACAATTGCCGACTTGGTATGATCAGCTAATTGACGTACAGGTATTACAAAGGAACACAGCTCACTCTCAATTTAAGTGAAAAAAGGACCAGAATCACAAAAAATAATGATTTAAAAACTTGAGTTAATAATTAAAAAAACATTTAAAACAGACAATTAAGTAAAGGAATAAGCATGACCGAACTCCTCAGGAGAAACTTTGAAAACCGTGAATTGACACGTGGTGCTGGTATGGTCTCTGCATTTCTGTCGATTTCACTCGGAATGTTAGGCATTTTATCGGCGCTATGTTTTCTCTTTCCCGATCTATTAACAACGCCTGAGTTTCGCCCACTTTATAGCGCATCGCTCTTACGTCAAATCTTGATTTTTGGTATTGCACTCGGTTTTGTTTCTGGTGTGATTAGTGCATTACGCAACTGGAATCGACGTTGGGGTTTGTTTGGCATGTTGTTGAATGCATTAGCCGCACTTCTCGCTTCGGGGCAGATTGAGCCTGTTTATCATGGTCGTAGTATGTATGCGGGTTTAGATTATTTCGTTTTAACGCTGTTGATCGCGGCATTAATCTTCATACCGATGGAGCGTTTTTTCGCTAAATATAAAGAACAAAAGCTGCTGCGCACAGGCTGGGTCACTGATCTTAAATATTTTATGTTCAGCCATATTGGATTACAGCTGATCAGCTTTTTTACGATCATTCCTGCACAAATCATGTTCAATCGATGGCTAAACCCAACATGGCAACAGATGGTCAGTAGCCAACCGCTGGTTTTACAGTTCATTGAAATATTAGTGATCGTTGATTTCTTTAGCTATTGGATCCATCGTTCGATGCACAAAGTGCCTAGATTATGGCGAATTCATGCAGTGCATCACTCTTCACATCATATGGATTGGTTAGCCGCAAGTCGTGTTCATGTGATTGAAATTATTACCAATCGTTTTGTGGGTTATGTTCCATTATTGTTTATGGGTTTTTCGCCAGCTGCAACTTATGCTTATTTAGTATTTATTTCTTTTCATGCGATTTTCATTCACGCCAATGTCAAATTTCGCTTTCCTGGATTACGTTGGGTACTTGCGACTCCTGAATTCCATCATTGGCATCATTCATCGGAAAAAGAAGCGTTGGATATTAACTTTGCAGCATTTTTGCCCATGTATGATGTTCTTTTTAAAACTGCACACATGCCAGCCCATTTGCCAACGCGTTATGGAACAACAGCAGAAACTAAAGTTCCTGAAGGATTCATTGGACAGCTTCTCTATCCGTTAAAACGTCGTAAACGTAAAAAGAAACTGTGATCAATTTTTGTCTGTCAATAGAACTTAGAATTTGAATGCTCGGCCACTTTCTTGTTTGATTGGTATAAACACTGAAAGTGGATGTATACATGAGGCTACTCTTGTATAGCTGTATCGAAAACAGTATAATCCGCGCTTCGCATTTGCGATCACGCATGATTTATTTGTAAAAAGATCTTTTTTGCGTGCCTCCTTGCTTCTATCACTTCAAACAGGATAGGGGCTGCCCAAACCGTAAGGAGCTATACATGCGTCACTACGAAATCGTATTGCTGGTTCATCCAGACCAAAGCGATCAAGTTGTTGGCATGGTCGAGCGTTACCTGACTCAGATCAAAGATGCGGGTGGCCAAGTCCATCGCCTCGAAGACTGGGGCCGTCGTCAACTCGCCTACCCAATCAACAAGATCCACAAAGCACACTACATTTTGATGAACATCGAATGTGGCCAAACAACTCTTGATGAACTTGAAGAGCTGTTCCGCTACAACGACGCCATCATCCGTAATCTCATCATCCGTCGCGATGAAGCCATCACCGAAGAATCACTACTCGCTAAGAGTGCTGAAGAAAAACGCGCGCGTAAAGCACAGCGTAACGATGATGTATCTTCTTCAGACATGATCGCTGACGAAGCTTAAGGAGCAATCGACAATGGCACGTTTTTATCGTCGTCGCAAGTTCTGCCGCTTCACAGCAGAGAACACAAAATACATCGATTACAAAGATGTAGAAACGCTTAAACAGTATGTTACTGAGAACGGCAAAATCGTTCCTTCACGCATCACTGGCACTAAAGCTCGTTATCAACGTCAATTGGCGCTTGCGATTAAGCAATCACGCTACTTGGCATTGATTCCGTATACCGATAACCATCAATAAGGAGATGAATTGTGGACGTAATTCTACTGCAACGCATCGCTAATTTGGGTCAACTCGGTGACAAGGTTTCTGTAAAGTCTGGCTACGGTCGTAACTTTCTGATTCCTCAGGGCAAAGCAGTTTCTGCAACTGCTGCAAACACTGCATCATTTGAAGCACGTCGTGCTGAACTTGAGCGTGTAGAAGCTGAATCACTTGGTAAAGCTCAAGAACGTGCTGCTAGCTTGAATGAATTGAATGTTGTAATCACCTCGAAAGCTGGTGATGAAGGCAAACTGTTCGGTTCAGTTGGTACACGTGATATTTCTGACGCTTTGACTGCTTCTGGTCACCCAGTTGATAAAGCTGAAGTACGCTTACCAAATGGCGCATTGCGTCACACAGGCGAGTTCCATGTTGCAATTCAAGTTCATCACGATGTGATGGCTGAAGTATTGGTCACGATTATTGCTGAATAAGCTTTAAACGTTGATTGACGAGAAGGTACGCGAAAGCGTACCTTTTTTATTGCCTATGTCCCGTCGTAGAATTGGTTGACACCACCGAGTTTAGCTCAGTAGCGTCAAATAATATAAAAAAGTACTTTGATTTAATAAATCATTTTTTTCATATTTTTCTCAATAAATTTAATGGTAATGCACGTTAATGCGAAAGATAAAATAATATTTATGCTCATTTAACTAATTCAAGTACACGCTGAGGAATCTTGGTTTCAAGCCCTTTAGTTTTCATCAACTGAATATATTTTTTGTAGTTCTGTATAGCTGAATCTTTCTGGCCAAGTGACATATACGAGTCGGCTATGTTGAAGTAGGCAACAGCGCGATTAGGATCTAATTTGATTACTTCACTTAGAAGTTCTATAGCTTTTTTTGGCTGTCCTAGCTGACCAAGAAAAAAAGCAGTATTGTTAATTTCTTCAATATCGGCTTTGGCATAAGGCTGATACATACACTTGAGGTTAGAGTAAATACTATCAATTTCATTATCCAGCTTTTTCTGCTTTGAATTTATATCACTTTTTAACATAAATGAAGGTATGAATTCTTGCTGCCCCGCATTGCTATCATCCCCCCAAATTTTCCATGTTGGATGGTTGAGAGTTTTATTCCAATTACCTCCACAATAAGTACTACTTCCGTTTGATACGCCTAAAATAATTTTTCTATTTTGGTCAACAGTTGTACAAGAGCTACCTGAAACCCACTCACTACCTAACTTAGCTTTATAATTGTACAAAATGGTTTCAAAATGATAGCCATTTTTATTGAAAACTGCAGTTGTTTCTATTTTTTTAGGATTACTCATTTCTGATAAAGATAAGTCTTCTTCACCTGAACAGTTTCTATATTTTGTATAATCGTGCGGTTCTGCATTAGCAAATTGACAAGCTAAAGCACAGAAAATCATAATTATATTCAGAGTTTTTCTCATATTATAAAACTCCTGAACTATTAATCTAATTTGATATCTTCGATCTTCAACCAACCCTGTAAGACTCTATTATTTTGTTTTGTAAATGAAATGTGAACCCATCCTTTTTTTTGTGCTTCTACAAGCTGTAATACGTCATTCTGAATGAAATATTTCTTTGTTTTAGAGCTTTGGTTTGGTGAACTATAGATATACGATTTAGTAGCCGTTACGACACCTGTCGGTATGCTTGAATTATTTTGTGAGCCATCATAATTCTTTTTTACATCTTCCCCCTTGTAATTCAATACTTTATCACCGACTAAAGCCAAGGGTTCAAAGCATTTATACGGTGCTTTATCTAGAGGCAATTGATTGATAAAAAAATCAGCATCTTTAATTTTTAATATATTTCTGTAGCTATTTTCACATAGCAACAAAGTATTTTTTGCTATGTCTGCCGATGCTTTTTCTAACTCTTTTCTTGTTAGAAATTTCGAAAAATTATAGCCTTTATTCTTATTTTTTTTAGAATAAAAAATAAATTCTCTTCGTTCGTGCATTGACAACTACATTCAACAATAGTTCTAGTATTATTAGTTGAGACAATAGAATTACTTGCAAATCCATCACAAATTTTATCTGGAACAACTTGAGCCTTAGCTTCTATTGAAATGAAGGCAAGTCCAATAGTTAATAATCTAGAAAACATTATAATATTCCATCTACTATGACTGAGTTATTTATAAGGGAGACTTTTGGATTTGCTCTAGCTCGAGTAATACCATACAAAGTTTCGGATGTTGTTTGCTGATTAATGATGGTCATACGTCGACTAAAGGAGTCGGCAGAATACTGGTGATTTCCAGCTTGAGCACGTTTCTTACAAGACTGTATTAGTGCCTCTTTGAGGCTAGGAGGAGGGTTAGCATTCCAATTAGTTTCTAAAGCACTTCTAACAACTTCTACCCCAGTGTTATTAATTTTCTTAATACCACCATGCTGAACAGCCAAATCAAATAAAGCACAATACATATAAAGCGGTACTTCAGTAATTAGGTTTGGAAGTTTTGATTTCATCCACTGTATATCTGAAATCACTATATTTCTATAGGTAAATGTAGCTTCAACTTGAAGTTCTTGAAAGTCTGGAATATCGCCAAGCTTATTGAAAATAGAACGCCATTCTGGTCGTCTGGGGTGCGTTTCGATTTCAATCGCCCAATGAATTTGTGCTTGCTTAGGGTGATGTAATGTATCAAGTGCATTTTCTAATGCAATTCTAGTATTTTGATTAGTAAAAGCAGCGTTAAATGCCGCAGGATTTTTTGTGCGCATTTTCTTTAAAAAGTGTTGCTAATGTCCCTTGCCCAAAATTCCATTGTAAAATCCCCCAAGACATTCCTTGACCATCAAGATTATCTGCAAGAATATTATATTGAGCATTAAGGTCATTTCCATGAGCACCTTCATTGTAACCTGTTATTTTTACAAGCGATCTTATGTGCATCAGCAAGTGAAATATGTCCTTGTTGCGGTTGAGTTATTGGTGCTGGGGTGCTTGTCGGTTGATTAGGAGCAGTATTTGTCTAGTTACATAAATCAAAAGCATCACAACGTAACCATTTTTTTTACTTTATTATTATAATTTATAAAAAACAAAATATCACCTTTCTTAAACTCATAATTTTCGATGTATACCTCATCTTTCGGAACAAGATAAGATTTTGATCTACTATCAATTGTATTATATAAGTACGATTTTTTTAAAATTTTTACTAAACCCGTATCGACATCACATTTTTCACTTAATTTTATTTAATATTAGTAAATTAATATATTTTTCATTATTTACTCCTTGTTTGAGATTAAAGCAAGTCGTCAATTTATATGATAAAAACTCATTATCAAAAAGATTATGATTATCAATATTAATTATTCTTATTGCTGAATAATCATTTATCGCTGTTGACATTCTAATCTAATAAATTAATTCATTAGTATTTAATGGATTAACCGTTAATGATGTTAATCCAGTGCATCCTTCGAAGAAGTAATTGATACCGTCACTACCAAGAATTAATGTACTAGTATCTTTTATTAAATTATTTTTTAAAGTTATTCTACACTGAGAAGATGTAGATTTTTTGAATTCAATTATATCTCCATTTCTACTTATATAGGTATTTCTAGCATAAGTAGCAGTTGATGAAAAAAATAATCAATAATTTCATGTCAAAATAGCCTTAAGGTAACGAGTTTGGATGACTTAAAAAATAATTAAATTCATGCAATATATTGGTATCATAATTATTTATTGCATAATTCGATCCATTACAAGGGTCAATGGAGCATTAACATAATATGCTATACAATTTAATCTCCAGCCCAATCGTGAAATTGCTCTTCAGTTTGAGGCGTTAAAAATGGGATTTCTTGCGTTTTGTTTGTAACACTTTCTTGCACTGATCCATCACACATAAAACTCATATTTTCTTGCTCTATTTTATATCCTTTACTATCAACTGCATAAATTGAAAGAGCTGCACTTTTTTTTAGATTTTTATCATTGCTGTTTATTGATAGTCGGTATCCAGTTTTTTTGTTCTGGAAATAAATAGTATCGTGTTTACCAACTCTGAGGTCTGCTTGATTTAAAAATATTTGATGATTAGGGTATTTTCTTGATGTTTGGTAACTCAATTCAATTTTATTTTTACGACCAAATCGATATTCTATATAAGCATCTTTATTCGTTGGCAATGATCCACATACTGATAAGATTTTGTTAATTTTTGCTATTGGGCAAGAGAAAATTATTTGCTCATTTGTTGAGTTACAAAGAGTAGATAAATCATCGTGAATGGGAGTTCCAGCCCAACTATTAGCAGTAATCAACAAATTTATAAATACTAATATATTTTTCATGTCAATACACCATATGCAAAGGCAACATTAGTTCGTCGTTCAGTTGCTCCTGGATGTCCAAGTTCGCCATGATTTACAATCGCAGTGATACTATCGACAACTGCAGGACTTACGCCACCATCTGCAAGCTCATAACAATGTTGATGGTTATGGTTTTTTTTTGTAAGCCAAAACCAAATTGCTGAACGTAGTTCATAAGGCATTATTTCTAATAATTCAGGATGCGCTTCAAAATCAGCCCCATCACTCCAAAGATCGCTATAACCTTGAGTAAAGCTATGATAATTAAAACGTCCAGTTATTTGCTTCATGCCACGCCCCCGAAATAGCCAACCATCACCAGTATTCATATTACCTAGCTCAATGCCTTTAGGTGAGTTGGGGCCATATGCTTTATTAGCAATAATTTCAGCATGTCCATGATCAATAGGGGCTTCTGAGGGATGATGAATATAGTATCCTAGTAGTGTGGTTAATGTATGTACGGAATAGTGTCCTAAATCTTCCGATCTACCAACCATAGTAGATCCCGTTTCTCGTCTAATTTGCCCAAAAAAATTGGCTTTACGGTATGGGGTATCTAATTTATATTTTTCTAAATTCGGGTTTATTTCATCAACTACTTTTTGTAAATGATCTAAAGTTGCTGTTGTGAAAATCAGCTTTAATTGTGTTACTGTAATACCGTTCGTAGGCGGTATAAGGGATGGAGGACTACTCGTAGGCTGATCAGGCGCAGTTGTGGGTTGATGCTGGTGAATCGGCATTTTTAACCGAAAATTAGCTTCTTTTACTTTATGTGAAACGTAGGTAAACGTTGCTGAAGCAACCTCTGAGTTATCAGGCTTGAGTAAGGTAATCGTTACAGGCTCGCCAACCAAAGACTTAATTTTCTTCTTTCCATCTGCGCCTACGGTCTGGTGAATGGTCTTACCAAAATACACCAGCTTATATTTACAATTAGCAACTGGCTTATCCTCTAGATCAACAATTCTAAGCTCTCTTGTGGAAATATAATTTTTGATTGGCTTCGATAAGCCAATTACTACATATTGTTTTCTTGCAGCAGTATCAGTATCGATAGTTGCATTATGCTCAAAAACTCCTCCAGTGGTCATGACTGAAATATCATAGTGGGCGTTCGGCAGAAGCTGAAGCGTCACAAAGCCTTTTTCATCTGAAACTTTCTCAACAGTTAATGTAAGATTTGCCTGATCGCCACTGATATATTTACCCCGAATAGGAAAGTTCTTTATACCTTGTTTATTTGCATCTCTAACGTAGAGTTTAATTGTAAGGAGATTATTCATCAGTGACATCTCCTTTATTTAAAGTATGTATTTGATTTGACTCATCAAAAACAATATTTTCTTCAGGTGTTAATGAATCAATGATCATATTTGTAGGATGATCGTAGTAGAGTAACGTAGACACTTGTGTACTCTGCTCTGTATAGAAACGCTGTGTTGTATCCTTCTTTCCATTTTCCAACGTACGGAAGTGAGCAATAGCCTTAGAGGATTCATCAACAACATAGACATCTTGAGCCTTGCTATAAGTGGGTAGGTGTTTGTCGTTCTCATTTTGGTGAGGATATTGGAATGTATAGTCTATTTGATGACTAAAATCTGTAACCTTTGTGCTAGGAAGAAAGGGCAAAACTGAACTTATACTCCCCCCAGCCCCAAACACATGCTGACTCGCCTTATAATTAATCGGACTCGGACTGGTCAGCGTAATCCCACCATCACCGATCTTGATCTGATTTCCATCAGCCGTCAGGATGATATTTTTTGCAGCCGAGATTTCCACACTGTCCTGCGTCGATATAATCTTTAATCCCAACGCGGCAATTAACTCCATCAAATCATTTTGTGCATGAATCTGTACTTTACCTTTGGCAGCAAATAGCTTCGCGCCATGGTCTGCGGTATACAAGCTCATGCCTTGTCCTGTGGTCAGAACATAGCTCTTTCCAGCCGCTTGATTGATGGATTCAATGGCGCTCTGAGTGATATTTTCACCCGCATGACTGTGGATGTTCTTTGATGTGGTTAATGCAATATCTGATGGTGAAGCAAGCAATAAAATGGCTTGCTTAAAGGCGGTGACCTTCGCTTCATCGCCTTGTGCTTCTAGCGCATCGATACACGATTTGAGTTTGTCTAGTGCATTAAATGGATTCGCATTTTGATGTTGTGCGGATTCAGACAAATTCTTCATGTGTTCAAGGCTATTGCTGAGTGAAGCCTTGGCAGGACTCGCATCCATTTGCTGACCTTGCGCATTGGATTGAGGGTGCGTGGTCAGCTGTAATCCTTTACTCGCTCGGATGGAGCCAGACTCATCGGTACGCAGTTCTAACCCTTGTCCGCGTTGATCGCCTTTGCCATCGCCTGCTCTCGGCTGAGTTAAGAAGCCGAGATTCAGTTGGCTTTCACCATGCTGGCTGGCAAGTTGTGCGCTGATTTGACTCGGTGTATCATCGAGGCGTAGTTGGTTGTAACGACTGCCTTTAATTTCTTTACTCTTAATGCCTGTAACATAACGATTATCAGGCAAATTTCCTACATTGCTAAAAGTCGGCGGCTGGCGTTGATCGTGGTACATCCGTCCTGAAATATACGGACGATCTGGGTCGCCGTTCAAGAAACTGATGACAACGCTATCACCTGCGCGCGGCAGTTGAATGGCTCCGTATTGATCACCTGCCCATGAACTCATGAGATCAATCCATGCCGAGTCGCCTTCGCTGTTATTTGCACCAGCACCGCCGCTGTGGCTATGGTCTTCGGCTTTAGTATTCGGAAATCGAACTTGGATTCGACCCCATGCATCACAATGGACTTCTTCACCTTGTGGACAGACCACGATCCCAATCATCGGATGAACTGTCGGCAGGTCTTCTCTGGGATTGAATGCTGGAATGAGGGGAATACCACGGCGGATGGCACTAAAGCGATTGCGATAACGATTTGAATCAGTATCGCTAAATCCAATATTTTTTGATTGTTTTAAGTTGTGCTGCCAACCATTGGCGGCAATAAGTTTATTGACGCGTTCATGGACGGGTTTGGGGAGGTTGTTTTCTGCTTCAAACCAGAGTTCGGTGATGACAAATTGTCGTTCTGCTTCAGGATGAGTATCAATCTCGGCGTGACCTGTGAGCGTAAACCATTGTCCAACTTGCAGATCACGGACGTTGCCTTGGCCAAAGAAGCATTTAGACTGTTGTTCATGGCGTTGGATGTGAAGTAAACCAAAACGATCAACCGTTGAATCGTCCAATCCATTAGCTGGTGTTTCTAAAATTGCATCCTCTAACGTGGCACTCATGTGATCAATGGCATCACCTTGGTTTCGATGACTAAATGGATTGGACAGTTGGGTTTGTGCGGTAGTCGGTTGCCATTGTTGATAATTGACTGAGCCACTGACAAGTGTGCGTGCGCCATTGAACTGAGTGATCGTATCGCGAAATTCAGTTGCACTTTCGCGTTGGAATTTAATGGTTCCAGCGTTGTTTTGGCTTAAACGACTAACATCATCAAATAAGCACAAGCGATGAGTAATTGTTTGATTTAATAAATCACTGATGGGTTCGAAAAACCAAGAGATGCCCCAGCGTTTCCATAGACGAAATAGAAAAGCACGATCGTCTTCGCCTGATTGCATGGTAAAAGCAATGGTTGGGTATTCTTGAGTGATATGCGAAGGATCTATTTGCAGAATGGATGCAAATAGTGGGCTGCGATTTTTCCATTCATCAAGCATGATGTAGGAAATTTCGAGCACACTTTTATTCATAAACACGCGTGTATTTCTGCGCCGTGTGAGTAGTGATAATGCATCCTGAATTCGCAATTTGTAGGTTGCTAAGCCACCATCGGATTCGCCTGTGCTTGCTTCAGTAACGACACCACAAATCTGATGTAATTCGCCGCGATCAGTGACCATATCAATGGCAACTGGCAAAGCGATGAATGACTTTAAGGGAATATGCGCGCTGGTTGATACACACCATAACTCAACGTCCAGTCCAGCGCACAGTGCGTCATGTCCAGAGATGCGTTGGATGAGTAACGCGTCATTGAGTTGTTTATTTTGTGGAGGTAAACGTAGTCGTATCGGTCGATTAGCATCTGATTGCTCACCAGACAATTGACCAAAGACAGCACTCAAAATATTGCCGAAATAGTCAGCACTGATATTCATTTTTATTTCTCGTCTTTTTAATTTTTCATTATGGGTTTTACACAAATGTGGGTTTGCCCACTTAATTGTCTTCATCCACTGATCGTGGTTTTCTTTAATTTGCGGCATTCTAATCACAAAATGATGGATTTGCAAAATATTATTAGGAAACAATGTTATTTTCAGACTGTATTTCTCTATGTCCTAATCTCTTATTGGATCCAATGTTTAAAACAGTTTTTTTGATGTCATTCTGTGTGCTATTTTTTTGATCCAGATCGGAAAAATTGAATCAAACAAATTATTATCATTTTTCCTCTGCTCTATCTGATCAATTAAGGGTATTCTTAGCAGTCGAATCGTGAGTGCTTTTGACGACGTTAAAGAGCCAAGTCGCACACATTTTTCGCATCAATTTTTTTATTTAAGTACAGGTTTGAACATGTCAGAATCCTCAGCCTCGCGTGGTCGTGTTGCGACGCTACCCAATGACGCTGCTCCTGAAAACAGTGTAAAAGCTCCTCGTAAAACCAATAAGAAAAATGCTGAAGTCAGCACCGAAGTCGCGCGCGAGTTCCGTACACCGCCGCATAGTATTCAAATGGAACAGGCAGTTTTAGCTGCACTGATGACCATTAGCGAGTCATGGGAACAAGTCAGTGAAACCATTACCGAAAATTCATTTTATGCCATTCGTCATCGCTTGATCTATAAGGCGATTAGTCATTTATCAACTGCAAACATGCCTTATGACGCGGTTATGGTTAGTGATTGGCTCAGTGGTCAACATTTGCTGGATGACATTGGCGGTGAAGAGTATTTAATGAAATTACTTGCTGAGAGTCCAGCGAGTTTATTTAATCTGCCTGCTTATGCTGAAAAAGTGCGTGAACACGCGGTGTTACGTGATTTGATTGCAGTTGGTAATGATGTGTTGCACACGGCTTATGATCCCAAAGGACAACCAGTCAGTGAAATCTTAGATTTGGTTGAAAGTAAGGTTTTTGCAATTAGCGAGCAACATAGCAATCGCACGGCTGAAAGTGGCCCTAAGGCGATTAATGCTGTTCTGAAAAGTGTGTTGAATACGGTTGAAGAATTACAAAAAAGTGAAAGTGCGATTACTGGTTTAACGACTGGTTTTATTGAACTGGATAATAAAACGCTAGGAATGCAAAAAGGCGATTTGATCATTGTCGCGGCGCGCCCAAGTATGGGTAAAACTACTTTCGCCATGAATTTGATCGAAAATGTATTGTTTGGTAGTGACTTACCTGCGCTTGTATTTTCGATGGAAATGCCAGCTGATTCGATCGCGGTACGTTTGCTCTCTTCTTTCGGCTCGATTGATCAAAGTCGTTTACGTTCTGGGCAATTATTGGAAGGCGATTGGGTACGCTTGACTAGTACCATGAGTCAGTTGCAAGGCAAACATTTATATATTGATGATTCCTCAGCTCTGCCGCCCAATGAGTTACGCTCGCGTGCACGACGTATTGCCAAAATGCACAATGGCAAAATTGGTGCAATCATGGTTGACTATTTGCAGCTCATGAAAGTTCCAGGGCTGGGTGATAACCGGGTTGGGGAAATTTCTGAAATTTCTCGTAGTTTGAAAGCCCTAGCGAGAGAAATGAATTGTCCTGTTATTGCGTTGTCTCAGTTGAACCGTTCACTCGAAAATCGTCCCAATAAACGTCCGATTATGTCTGACCTTCGCGAATCTGGTGCGATTGAGCAGGATGCTGACTTGATTATGTTTATTTACCGTGATGAGGTTTATAACAAAGAGTCTAAGGAACAAGGTACGGCGGAAATCATTATTGGTAAACAGCGTAATGGCCCAATTGGTACGGTACGTTTGGCATTCCAAGGTCAGTTCACCCGATTTACCAATCTCTCGCCTGAATATTATCGCCCAGAAGATGATGAGTAATATTCTATTTCTCTTGTTCTAAGAAACAGAGAAATACTTGAAGCGGTATCGTACAAATTTTTGAAATAGGAAGTTCATATGCGGGAAGCCCGCGTTTCTTTAAGCACCAAAGCCCTAAGTCATAATCTTCAACGTGTGCGCGGATTTGCGCCGCACAGTCATGTCTTGGCAATGGTCAAAGCAGATGCTTACGGTCATGGTTTGGCCTTTGCGCTGAATGCAGTGCAAGACGCGGATGCGCTCGGCGTGGCATTTTTTAAAGAAGCGCGTGATATTCGTGCATTGGGCAATACTCAACCGATTGTATTGATAGAAGGTGTTTTTACGCTGGATGAATGGCTTGAAGCTGCGACTTTGAAAGCGCAATGTGTCATTCATCAGGACGGCCAATTGCAGTGGGCGCTTGAGCATGTTGTTCCTAATGCAACGATTTGGCTGAAAGTAAATACAGGCATGAATCGTTTAGGCTTCTCACCTGATGAAGCTTTAGCAGCAGCTCAGCTATTGCGCGCTGCTGGATATGATCTGATTCTGACCATGCATTTTGCCAATGCTGACGAACCAAATCATCCACTGAATCAAGCGCAAATTGATTTGTTCTTAACCCTCAAAAAACAACTTGATCCGATTAAAGCGTCACTGTGTAATTCCGCGGCATTGATTCAATGGCCGCAGCTTCATTTTGATTGGGTACGACCGGGCATTATGCTATACGGCAGTTCACCATTTTCTGATCGCTCCGCGATACAGTTAGATATGAAACCTGTGATGACTTTGACAACACAACTGATTGCAATTCATGAGTTACCTATTGGTGCTGTTGTCGGTTATGGTTCAAATTTTATAACGACTCGCATCACGCAATTGGGGGTCGTTGCCATGGGTTATGGTGATGGCTATCCGCGTGTCGTGAGCGGTGCACAAGTCAGTATTGATGGCATCAAAGTTCCTATTGTGGGTCGTGTCAGTATGGATATGTTGACTGTTGATTTAACCGATTTACCGATGCTGCCTTCATTAACGACTGAAGTAATCCTCTGGGGAAATAGTTTAGATGCGGATGATGCAGCGAAAGCGGCGGGTACGATTAGCTATGAGCTGTTTACACGACTCGCAATGCGTCCAATTCGTTACATTGTTGACTAAGCGTTGAATGAGTGATGCGGTTTTACACACTTATCGTTAAAAACTGATAAAATCAGGCTAAGGGATATATTTTAAATTTCATTTAAACGGAATCGCATGCGCATTAATTTAACTAGAGCATGTTTAACCAAAGCATGTTTAACCAAAGCATGTTTACACGGCGTTAAGCGCCATGCGTATTTAGGTCATTGAATATGACTCATTTTAATCAGCTTTCAAAAATGGTTTTGAGCAAAGTACTCTTACCAATCAGTATTGTGTTGCTTGTGCAAAACACATATGCAGTAGAAGTTTATTGGTATAAGAATGATGAGGGGGTCACTCTCTTAACTAATATTGTTGGAAAAAACAAAAAACCTGAAGGTAATCTCAGTGAATATAGTCAACAAGTTAGAGTGACTAGGTATAAAGAATATAAAGGCACTAACATCCATCCCTATCATAATTATGGCGTCAGCGAAGCTTCTGTTCTTCCTAGCTATAGTCGTAATCGTAATACATATGATGATTTAATTACCAATGCATCCAGCAATTTTGGCGTCGACCAAGGGCTCATTAAAGCCATCATGCATACTGAGTCTGGTTTTAACCCAACTGCCCGCTCACCTGTTGGCGCTCAAGGTTTAATGCAGTTGATGCCTGCAACGGCACGACGTTTCATGGTGAATGATTCTTACGATCCTGCACAAAATATTTCAGGTGGTGTTAAATACTTAAACTTCTTATTGAAACGTTATAATAATAATCATGAATTGGCGATTGCTGCATACAATGCTGGTGAAGGGAATGTTGATAAATATCATGGTATTCCACCATTTCGTGAAACTCAGGACTACGTCAAACGTGTTATGAGCCGCTTTAATAATTTGTACCAAAAAGGTATCAGAATTACGACGGGTAATGACCGACAGCTTGCAGCTCGATCTTCATCTGGCCCAGTGATTACCTATACCAATCCAGATGGATCGGCAAGTGCGACATATAGACCATCTACGAGTGATTCATACTCTGGCAGTGCATTTGATGCACTCAGTCACTCGACAAATTAAGTCATCATGGCGGTTAACCACATTGCGCGAGCGCAAGCGGCTTGGCCCATTCTGATTAGAACCGCCAGACGTCGTACAAAAATTAGCTATAGTGAGCTCTGCGGCGCAATTGGTTTACATCCACGCGCTGCTTCGTACTTACTTAACGTCATTCATCAGTACTGTTTAATCTATGAACTCCCTCCTCTAGTTGCTTTAGCTGTCAGTAAATCAAGCAAGATTCCTGGCGCTGGTTATACGGTGACGAGTCGTGGTGGTGTGAGCTATGAGGCAGCATTAGAAGAAGTCTATAATTTTGATTGGTCAGATCGTGTACCCAATTTCGCACTGATGAATATGAAGGGAAAGTCCCAATCATAAATGCATATTAAGAATGATAAATTAGTTTCAAAAATTGATATCACTAGTGGCACTGTTTACGGCGTAGAAGCATTGATGATGGATGTTGAGCACACGATTATTGAACTGAGGCGATTGTCTAATCTGAAGATTATTATTTCGATAGATGATTTTGGAACAGGTTATTCATCGCTCCAGTATTTGAACCAACTACCGATTTCTTTGATCAAAATTGATCAGTCATTTGTCCGTAGATTACCCTCAGATAAAGGCGCGGCCTATATCTTAGAAGCAGCAGTCATGCTTGCGCATAATATGGGTATTAAAGCGATTGCTGAAGGTGTCGAGAATCAAGATGTCTATGAATTTCTAGATAATATTGGTTGCGATATGGAGCAAGGATATATGATTTCTCGCCCTTTACATGCAAATGATTTTGAGCAATGGTATACGGCATGCAATGGACAATTTATTGTTCCTCACAGTCCCGCACCGACATAAAAAATTGCCTAGCAATAAAAAAAGACGTTTTGATCACGTCTTTTTTTTCTGAAAAATTAAATAAATCGTTTACGTCCACTGACTTTTGGAAGTAACCAGTGCATCAATGCGGTAAAAAATGCGACCAAAACGACCACAAAAATCACCCAAGCCGATTGAAAAAAACGTTCGGGATACAGCACGTAAAATGCTGATAAACCAATACTATTACACGCCAAAATTAACACTGCACAAGCATAATCATGATAACGGCGTGCGTGATCCGAATTGATTGTCCACTCAGGATCTGAGTTATAGCTTGGCAGCGTTTCATGAGCTGCATTTAATTGCTCTAATGTCACCAAATAAGCGCGAATATTGGCAATAATCAATTCATATTTATAATTTAAAAAAGCAAAACTCGCCGAGGCGACAGGAAAACCCAATAATATCCATTCAATATGTGCATTGCCCAATCCTGCTGCACCATGTGATGCAATCAACGCTGCAAGCAAACCGACAAAGAAGCTAATAAAGATCGTTAAGGCTTGTTGACGCTGTGACGTGCGCGCATTGAGTTCGTTATACGCTGAAATATAACGATAATTAGCGGTGACATATTCATTATCAAAACGATTAGTCATACGATCAATCCAATGTGAGCTAGATGTTATTGCAAATGATAGTTTATTGGTATTTATGCAAATTATAGTTAATGAGCTATACAGTGCTCAACATACTAAAAGTAAAAAAGCCAAACCCACTTAGGATTTGGCTTTTATCATATCTCTTTTTGCTTTAAAAATTACTGACTGTTGGCATCTTCCAACATACGCTCACTCATCGCGACAGTATTGAAACCACCATCCACGTAGAGAATTTCACCAGTAATTGCAGATGCCCATGGCGAACAGAGGAATAACGCTGCATTGCCAACTTCTTCAATGGTGACGTTACGTTGAAGCGGTGCGACTTGTGCGTTTACATCGAGCATTCTGCGGAAGCTCTTGATACCGCTGGCTGCCAAAGTACGGATTGGACCTGCTGAAATACCATTCACGCGAATGCCATCTGCACCCAAACTTGTTGCCAAATAACGCACACTGGCTTCTAGTGAAGCTTTTGCCAAGCCCATGACGTTATAGTTTGGCAATACACGCTCGCTACCTTGATATGTCAGTGTTAACAAATTACCTTGGCGTACTTTCAGCAAAGGACGTGCTGCGCGAGCCAATGCTACGAAGCTGTAAGCACTGATGTCATGTGCGATACGGAAACCTTCACGGTTGGTCACGGTTGTGAAATCACCTTCTAATTGATCTGCTGGTGCAAAACCAATCGCGTGAATCACACCGTCTAAGCCATCCCAATACTTTGCTAAATCCACAAACGTTTGTTCAATTGCAGCATCATCAGCAACATCACATGGGAAAACCAGTGTTGAGCCAAACGATGCAGCGAAGTCATCGACACGTTTTTTTAATTTTTCATTTGGATAGGTAAATGCCAATTCCGCACCTTCGCGGTGTAGCGCTTGGGCGATGCCATAAGCAATGGATAATTTACTGGCGATTCCAGTCACGAGAAAACGTTTACCTTGTAATAGCATAGCCACTCTCTTTATTTAGACGCATTTTAAATTAAAAACATCTTACGAATAATTGGGGTAAATCCTAACAGATTTTAAT
>JANYEL010000057.1 GCA_025363155.1 Moraxellaceae bacterium | reverse complement strand
GACATCGTGTATGTATCCACTGCATTGATAAACTTTACGGCATAAGCACTATTATCCGCCTTATTGAGCAACTCACATCCATTGCCAATATTGTTGCCAAGACATGCATTGAGACGCTCGGTATTTTGATTGGCTATATACGTGTTTTGCCAAGTTGCGCTAAAGCGATCTGACTGAAAAGTTTTCTGCGGCAACGATATGCCATAAAAACTCGGGTGCGCCCAATTCGAATTTAGCGTCATCGTCATATCATTGCCCACAGGAATGACATCCAAGCTATTCATGCCGTTCAATCCAAAATCAAGATTAAAATCGAACCCCTGAGTTTGTGGATTGAGTAAAATTGGCGCTTCGGTGTAAGTAATTCCAAGCGGATTGACGCTACCATCTGAAGGAAAATTGAATGCTATTTTTTGTCCATTGAGACTCAAAATAGGCTGGCTGATCAAACCACGTAAATCGGAAACACTGAGCCGAATGGTCGCCTTTTCCCAATGAATCACTTGATTATTTTCTGGCGTAATCAGTTGCTTGGGTAAGGAAAACTTCCCCTTAATCGCAATCTGATCAATATATGTGATGGCTTTATAAATACCACGTTTGAAATTTTGATCGCTGACTTTGACTTGATGATCCCAAACTGAATTACGCGGACTTACAATAATATTCTTATCAAATAAGCATACCTTTTGAATATCATTTTTACAGGCTTGGGATACTGTCGTCGGCACCACAATAAACGGTGTCACGATGGTTTGCGGATTGACATAATCTTTGCCGATGCCCTCAATAACGCTTTGATTGTATCGTTGACGCTCACTGACTAGGTTTGACAGCATTGCCAACACAATAAGGAACAGTAAGGTTAAAAAACCGATCACTGCAAATTTCGACGTTAATATTCGAGTCATATCCCACACTCCCATTTTTGATATTGAGAATGTATTGTGTGACTTGGAAATGGAGTGCGGATGGACGATGCGTGAAATGAATGTGGATTTAAGGTGAACTAACCAATAACTAAGACATAGAAAACGCCAAACTTACACGCACACCGCCTTCTACATTTGCGACTTGAACGTTCCCGTGATGTAACGCCATAACTTCACGGACAAGCGTCAGTCCAATGCCTGTGCTTTTGCGTCCACTGTCAGGTCTAGGCAACGAAAAATAACGATCAAAAATCTGCGGAAGTGCGTAATCAGGAATCGCTGCGCCTTCATTTTCAATTTGAATCATGATGCTATTTTCTTTTTTATTATCATTAGCTTCATTGACTAAATTAGAACAGCTAATGGTTATACATCCACCCTGCGGAGTGAAATCAAAAGCATTATCAAAGATATTTCCCAGTGCTTGGTTGAACCAAAATGGCTCTGCGTGAATAGTCATTTCAGGTGGAATATTCACATCAATATACAACTGGCGCGTCTTCAGCTCCGCGCTACGTTCATGTAATAGCTGAGTAATATGACTTGCGACGTTAATCGTTTTTTTCTCAATTGTTTGCCCATGATGGTCTTGTTGTTTTTCAAGCCGAGCCAAAAGCAATAAGCGTTCAATCAGATTCTGTAATCGTAGCGTCTGTTCATGAATATTCTGGGCAAAACGTAAACGATCTGGTGGCGGTAAATCATCTTGCAGCAACTCCGCACTTGCGGCAATCGCAGTCAATGGACTTTTCAACTCATGAGTTAAAGTATGCACATAATTCTCAACATAAGTCTTACCAGCAAGCGCTTCATGCATGTGATCAATCGCTTGGGTCAACTCATTTAGCTCACGTGCAGCCCAAAAGTGGAGCGGTTTTTTGATCTCAGGTGGAGTCAGTTGGTCTCCAACTTCACCTAATGAATTTTGCGGCGTTAAACGCAATGCATAGCGCCGAACCTGTTCAATTCCATGCCGCAGCCACCATGCAACAATGCCACTGACAATCAGAGATAAAGCCACAACCCATAGCGCACGAATCGTCATTTCACGTTGAGCAAGATCAATATAAGGTTGTACCGAAACCCCAGATTTGACTAATGACAGCACACCAATCAACTGTCCATTCCACATAATGGGCGCAGCAACATACATCGTCGAAGTGCTCGAATCGTTCGGATTACTGCGCGTTGAACGCACCCCGTAACGACCATGCAACGTGAGATACACATCATTCCAGCGCGAATAGTCCTGACCTATGGCTAAACCTTGTGAGTCGTATAAAACAATCCCTTGCGCATCGGTAATATAAAGCTGTTGGTTGACCGAGTTTTTTTGTTGACTCCAAATCTTTGCACCGAGTTTTCGATCGAGAATATGAATAATTTTTTGATGAAATTCTGGGGTTTGAATATTCTTATTTGCCACATCAGGGGCGATCAGACTGGCGATGATATTTGAGTTGTCTGCAAGGGTTTCTTCTACCACTTGGCGCACACTCGGCTTGATCTGATTTTGCAGTGCATTGAGCGTGAAAAAACTACCCGCTAGCAAAACGATGGCAAAGGCAAACCAAATTCTTAAAAAAATCGACATGCGACATCTCTACGCATAAGAAAAATGAGGATGAGAAACCCTAAGAACGACTCAGACTATATCCCAATCCGCGATGAGTCTGTATTGGGTCGATCGGATGAACTAAGCGTAGTTTTTGCCGTAATGTTTTGATATGACTATCAATGGTTCGTTCCAAACTATGATCTGGATGTTCCCAAGCCGCTTGCATTAGTTGTCCGCGACTCCATACACGCTCAGGTTGTTTCAGTAAAACTTCCAGCAAACGCAATTCATATCGCGTGAGATTGAGTGCTTTATTATGATAAGTTACATGAAACGATAATAAGTTAAGATGCCATTCGCCCCAAGCAATGAGCTTCTCAGTTTCATTCGGTTTTTCAATCGGTTCTGGTTTGCTTTTTACTGAACTAGGCAAAGCATCTTGCGCATTCACTCGCCGCCAAATCACTTTGATTCTGGAAATAATTTCACGTGGACTAAAAGGCTTAGCACAATAATCATCCCCGCCAATCTCCAAACCGATAATGCGTTCGATTTCTTCGCTTCGAGCAGTTAAAAACAACAATGGCGTTGTCCACTCTTTACGAATCGCTCGACATAAATCAAAGCCATCCATATCAGGCAAACCGACATCGAGAATAATAAAATCATGCGGCATCGCAGCAAGCCGCTCTAACGCTTGCGCAGCTAAAGTCACCCAATGCACTTTCCAGCCTTCACGCTCTAATGCGTAAATCAACGGTTCTGCAATTGCAGGATCGTCTTCGACCAGCAAAATTTGTTTGCTGGAAATATTATTTACGGCATCAGTCATGAGAAAAATACAATCGAATGAAGTCGTTCTATTATTGGAATGATTGAACTATAAAGTCCAGCAAGCAGTATGATTTTTGTGTGAAGTGTTTGTGTGGTTTGCAAACTTGGCTTTTCTTAAATAAAGCATACTCGAATAAGTCTCATCACTTATTTAGATGTAATATATGCTAAATCTAGTAGAAAATAGCCCCAGCTAACAATTGAATTAAAATTATGCAAGTTGCCAAAATAAAATTTATCGGTAAAAAAATAGCTTTGATTGTCTTCTTTTTAATTATCAGTCGTAATTATTTTGCTTACGTTGCCTATGATCTATCAACTCTATACTCCACAAAAAAATGGCCACAGCAAAATGCATTAGTTCTTAAATCAACTCTAAGAGATAATCCTTACGCACTAAACGATCCTTTTATGGGGCATTGTGCAGACATTCGCATTGGTTTTATATTTCAGGGGAAATCATTTTCCTCTGACCTAGAAACTAAAAATAATTGCCAATATGCTAATTACCTTTTAACTCAATATCCTCAAGGTGCGACAGTCGCGACACTGGTAAATCCAAAAAAACCAACACAAACTAGAAGTCTAGATTTTCCAAATAAGTCACTACCTTGGCTTGAAATTGTTTTTTGTATTTTTATGCTCTACATGCTTGGTAATGTTTTAATCTGGAAACCGGAAAATATGAAAGATGAAGTAACATGAGAAACTTAATACGCTTTTACTTCACACCCTCTTCATACTGCGGCAAATCATCATTGATTTCCATCCAACTGCATTTTGATGCAGTATAAAAATGAAATGCAGATTTTACTTTTAACGGTTCATCTAGCAAACCAGCACGAATCCGAATGACATTTAGTAAAGAATCACGACTGCTATAAATCGGCGAACCACAAGTGCGACAAAAGAAACGTCTTTTGCCTGGTGACGACTCATATTTAGTTAATAAATCCGCGCCACTTTTCAATTCAAAGTTAGAGGTCGAAACAGGCGTATTCGTTGCAAATGCTGAGCCCTGTGCTTTACGACATTGTGAGCAATGGCAAATTTGAATAGGTGCAAGTTCTGCATTGATTGAAAATTTCACGCCACCGCAAAGACAACTACCTGTATACATAGAATTCTTCTTAAATTTTATTATTATGAATAAAAACTAAAGAGCCGTGCTTAAAATATTGATGGAATAGATTTAAGCAACAACTCAATAAGTCATTTACAACTTAACCATTACGTTTCGCAAAGTCTTGCATAAACGCAACTAACGCATGAACCGCTTCAAGTGGTACAGCGTTATACAAACTTGCGCGCATTCCACCGACTGAACGATGACCAGCCAAGTTTAACAAACCTGCCGCTGTGCTTTCTGCCAAAAATGCTTTTTCTAGCGAGGCATCTGCAAGGGTAAATGGCACGTTCATTTTTGAACGATTTTCAATTTTGATTGGATTCGCGTAGAAACCACTTTGATCAATATAACCATAAAGCGTTGCGGCTTTTTCTTGATTGATTTTCTGGATTGCAGTCAAACCGCCCTGCTCGATCAACCATTCAAAAACTAACCCCGCCAAATACCAACCAAATGTCGCAGGCGTATTGACCATTGAACCGTGTTTAGCTTGTTGTGAATAATCCAACAAACTTGGTGTGATCGACTGTGCGTGCCCAAGCAGATCATCGCGTACGATAACCAGTGTTAAACCAGCTGGACCAATGTTCTTTTGCGCGCCTGCGTAGATCAAACCAAACTTAGAAACATCCAGCGGCTCAGATAAAATCGCAGATGATAAATCCGCAACTAACGGCGCATCCACTTCAGGAACAAAGTCGTACTGCAATCCGCCGATGGTTTCATTCGGCGTGTAATGTACGTAGGCTGCACCCTTGGTCAACTGCCAATCGCTTTGCGCAGGAACACTATGGTAATGATCAGCTTTGCTTGACGCAGCGACATTCACATTGCCATAACGACGTGCTTCCTGAATCGCTTTTTCTGACCAAATACCTGTGTCGATATAATCCGCAGTCTGACCCGCGCCCAGTAAATTCAGCGGTACCGCAGAAAACTGCAATGTTGCGCCGCCTTGCACAAACAAGACTTTATAGTTCGACGGAATATTTAATAAAGTACGTAAGTCCGCTTCAGCTTTCTCAGCGACGCCGACATAATCATCACTGCGATGACTCATTTCCATGATCGACATGCCTGTGTCATGCCAGTTTGGCAGTTCAGCTTGGGCACGATTGAGAACGGCTGTCGGTAACGCAGCAGGACCAGCACAGAAATTAAAAGCACGCATGAATGGATGTCCTAGCGATGAAAAAATAAAATAGAAATAAAGCTAAAAATTAGTCGCATATTTAAACATATTTTGAGGAGTTTGATGATACCAAACGTTGTAATCTCAATAATTCATTGAACGTTATATGATTTTTTTTATTTTCGATTGTACGGTGATCAAAAAGATTATATTCTGCTCAACTTCAGTACACTTTATGGTTGATGTCGAGAACACGTGAGTAGATTCTTTAATATCTTAAAATTCAAAACCATATTAACCATCCTTTTGGTGATTACCGTTGCAATCGGTATTTTTCTCACTGTTGAAATCAGTCGTATTGGCGACCGCCAATCTCGTGATTTTTTTATCTCTCAAGCCAAACTCGTTGCAGCAGCTGTTGATCCAAATGATATCAGTCAGTTTCATGGCAATAATGCCGAGCTGAGTACCGCTGCGTATAAACGAACGCTCAAACGTCTCACCCGTATCAAAAACACCCTGCAAGATGCACGTTTCGTGTACTTGATGCGTTTAAAAGATAATCAAGTCTCTTTTGTCGTGGATACTGAAGATCCAAAATCCAAAGACTACTCACCACCGGGGCAGATTTACCCGAATCCATCACCTGAACTCAAAGCGATTTTTACCACAGGCAAACCCATCATCGAAGGCCCTCTGCAAGACCAATGGGGCAACTGGGTTTCTGCTCACGCGCCTATTTTCGATCCGACGACCCATAAAGTCATTGCGATTTCAGGCATCGATATTTACTCAAAGACGTGGATGCATCGCCTGCGTTTTTATCAATATAGCTGCATCGCCATTTCGGTTCTTCTCATCCTGCTGATGCTAGGCAGTATGTTCTTACATAACGCGGTCAAACATTGGCAAGATGCCGAGGAAGAAGTCAATAAAATGGCGCGCTTCGATGCCTTAACAGGGCTGCCGAATCGTTACCTGATTAATGAAATATTACTCCGCGCGATTGACACGGCGAATCGAACAAACTCGAAGTTTGCGCTCCTCTTTCTCGATATGGATAACTTCAAATGGGTCAATGACAACCTCGGTCATTCCGTTGGTGATAAATTATTGCAAGTGGTCGCAATTCGACTCAAACAAACACTGCGTAGTACGGATATCGTTGGACGTTTTGGTGGTGATGAGTTTATTTTTATTTTAGAAGATCTCGCAGATGACAATAATGCGTTCGCAATTGCTGAAAGCATTGAGCTGGCGATATCACAGCCGCTAAAAATCATTGGATTAGAGCGCTTTGCAGTTGCCGCCAGTATTGGCATTGCGGTTTATCCAAAAGATGGCGACACAGCTGAAAAGCTTATGTCTAACGCCGATCGCGCCATGTATCGCGCTAAGAAAAGTCCGTTAAATCAAATTATTCAATGCGAATGATGACAAACAAGTAAAAAAGAAAAATCTAACTATTTTCAATAAAAAGCTAACGACTTTGCACGACTGCACGTTGTTTTTTTCGGTATCATACGTCGGTCTTTTATCATCGCAAAACTGATTCCCTTTATGTCAGAACACGCCACACAGAGCCATCATCCCAGCGCCGATACTGGCTCACATACGCCCATGATGCAGCAATATTTAAACATCAAACGTGAATACCCTCACGCTTTGGTATTTTATCGCATGGGCGATTTCTATGAGCTGTTCTTTCAAGATGCTCATCGGGCTGCGAAGCTGCTTGGCATTACCCTGACGCATCGTGGCAAATCAGGCGGTGAACCGATTCCAATGGCTGGTGTTCCATATCATGCAGCGGAAGGTTATTTAGCACGCTTAGTTAAAGCAGGCGAAACGGTTGCGATCTGCGAACAAGTCGGTGAAGTCACAGGAAAAGCTCCTGTTGAGCGCAAAGTCGTTCGCGTCCTCACCGCTGGCACGTTGACCGATGAAGCACTGATGCCAAGTCATCGTGCCGTGCGAATGGCTGCACTGTGTTTGCAGAAAAACCGCGTTGGAATCGCGGTTCTTGAACTTGCAACGGGTGCTCTAACCGTACAAGAAATTGGATTTGATACTGCACGTTTGACCATTGAACTCGCGCGTATTGCACCCGCTGAACTATTGATTGATGAAAATCTCATTCAACAAGAAAAAATGAGCTTAGACGATGTTAAACAACTTTGCGGTACATCAACTAATAGTGCACTCGTACCAAACACCACACTCACGCGCCGTCCAAATGTCGATTTCGATCTAAAAAATGCCAACGAGACGCTGTGTCGTCAATTTAATGTCAGCACCTTATCTGGTTTTGGTATTGATCATTTACCACTGGCGCAAGCCGCTGCCGCCGCGCTCCTCCACTACGCGCGTGAAACCCAGCAAAGCAATTTGCCACATATTCAACATTTGCGTCTTGAATCCATGGATTCATTCATTGCGCTTGATCCAGTGACGCGACGTAACTTAGAGATTATTGATCCATTGTTTGAACATGGAACATCACTACTTGCTCTCGTTGATGATTGCCAAACCGCAATGGGTAGTCGTTTACTCGCGCGTACGCTCATGCAACCGCTGCGCGACACGCAAGTTTTGGAGGCGCGTTTAGATGCGATTGCACACTTAAAAAATGGTTTTCACGATGATCCGATTCGGATTGTGCTGAAAAATATTGGTGATGTCGAACGTGTCCTTGGACGTATTGCATTGGGTACGGCGCGTCCGCGTGACCTCGTACAACTTCGTCAAACATGCGGACATTTACCGCTGCTTCATCATGCTCTTCAACCTGCTATGCATGGCAAAGGCTGGGAGCAATTAGAAGATAAAAGCCTACTTGATGACCTGAGCAGCCAGCTTGGACAATTTAATGACGTTTATCATTTACTGACCCAAGCCATTAACGAATTGCCGCCAGTACTTCTACGGGAAGGTGGTGTCATTGCCGATGGTTTTGATGCGGAACTCGATGAACTCCGTCAGATTCGCGATCACGCGAGTCAATATCTGCTCGATATGGAAATTCGTGAACGTGCAGCAACAGGCATTAACACCCTGAAAATTGGCTATAACCGAGTCAGTGGCTACTACATTGAATTGACACGTGCTCAAGCGGAATCTGCGCCAGCGCATTTCATTCGCAGACAGACGCTAAAAAATGCAGAACGATACATCACACCCGAATTAAAAACCTTTGAAGATAAAGTACTGTCGAGCGATTCACGTGCATTGATGCGTGAAAAAATATTGTTTGAACAACTACTTGATCAGCTAAGACAACAACTTGCACCATTGCAAATGATGAGTGCAGCTCTCGCTGATTTCGACGTATTAGCGAATTGGGCAAATCAGGCACGTTTACGCAGTTGGTCACGACCATCATTTACCGCCGAATCGTTGATTGATATCGAAGGTGGACGCCATCCTGTAGTTGAAGCCGTCAGTCGTGCTCCGTTTACACCAAATGATGTTTTCCTCAATCAGAATAATCGCCTCATCCTCATTACTGGCCCAAATATGGGCGGTAAATCCACGTATATGCGTCAAACTGCATTGATCACATTGCTCGCGTATTCAGGTAGTTATGTCCCTGCGAGCAAAGCGATATTAGGACCCGTTGATCGAATTTTTACACGTATCGGCTCAGCCGACGACCTATCTAGCGGCAAATCGACCTTCATGGTGGAAATGACTGAAACCGCACAAATTCTGCATCACGCGACCAGTCAATCTTTAGTGCTTATGGATGAAGTCGGTCGCGGAACGAGCACCTATGATGGATTATCATTAGCATGGGCATGTGTGTTGGATTTAGCCAAACGAATCAATTGTCTATGTTTATTCGCGACACATTACTTTGAATTGACTGAACTTGGCGTACAAGCTGGCATTGAAAATCGACACGTTGCAGCGCGTGAAATTAATGGTGAATTGATTCTATTGCATCAAGTACAAGACGGCGCCGCCAGTAAAAGTCACGGCTTACAAGTCGCCAAACTCGCGGGTATTCCCGCATCAGTCATTAAAGAAGCACGCGCACGTTTACGCGCACTTGAACGCCAACAAGCCGTTCATTTGGGACAAAATGATTTATTTGATAACCTTTTTGATCAAGAACAACCATCGACTATCCCTGATGCAAATCAAATTGAGAGTGCAACAGAGAATTCAGCGCTATTTGATGAAATCGACGGCTTAAATGTCGATGATCTTACCCCAAAGCAGGCACTTGATATTCTATATCACTTAAAGAAATTAGTATCGAGCGACAAAAACGATTAAACTATGCGATATTCGATTCATCAACAGTTTCAATTGCCTTTGAGAAACTGTTTTAACCATTTTCTGATTTTAGATTTTTGACTTTAGGTAGCCAGCCGCCATGACCTTTGTTGTCACCGAAAACTGTATTAAATGTAAATACCAAGACTGCGTTGAAGTGTGCCCAGTTGACTGCTTCTACGAAGGCCCAAACTTTTTGGTCATCAATCCAGATGAATGCATCGATTGCGCGCTCTGCGAGCCAGAATGCCCTGCCAATGCGATCTTCTCTGAAGATGAGCTTCCAAAAGGTCAGGAAAAATTCCTTGCGCTCAATATTGAGTTGTCAGCGGTTTGGCCAAACATCACCGTCATCGGCGAACGTCCAGCTGATGCAGCTGAATGGGATGGCAAGCCAAACAAATTGGCGCTGCTTGAACGCTAATTTGATCTGAATACCAGATACAAAAAACCGACTCCATGCAAATAAGAGTCGGTTTTTTTATGTCTGTTTGAATTGTCTGTTTTTTCATTTAAATCTGCTAATATTCAGCATGCTATAAAAATACCTAAGAACATAACGGACTAACAAGACATGCTCATGAACTCATCGCCCATCAACAAAATGTCACCCATCAACAAAATAAAATACATTTCTATCGGCTTATTAGCGCTTATCGCCTTTATTATTTTTTGGGGCTGTTTTTATACGGTCGATTCAGGACAACGTGCATTGGTACTCCGTTTCGGCCAAGTTCAAGAAGTTGTTTCTGACGGACTACATTTAAAAATGCCGTTCATTGAACGTGTGATTCTCGTTGATGTGCGTACGCAAAAATCTCATGCGCCAGCTAGTGCAGGCACGAAAGACTTGCAAACCGTCACCACTGAAGTCGCACTCAACTACCACTTGAATGCAAATACACTTCAAGATACTTACACGCGATTTGGTTTGGATGTTGAAAGCAAGGTCATTGAACCGCGCATTCAAGAAATTGTAAAAGCAGTGATTGCACGCTTTTCGGCTGAAGAATTATTGACGCGTCGTGACTCTGTTAAACAAGAAATTGCGATTGGCCTACGTACATCATTAGCAAACTACAATATCAATGTCGAAGACATTCAAATTACCAATTTCAGCTTTTCCAAAGCATTTGATGAAGCGATTGAAGCCAAACAAACAGCTGAACAAAATGCGCTCAAAGCCAAAAATGACCTCGATCGGATCAAAGTAGAAGCTGAACAGAAAATTGCGATGGCGCAAGCAGAAGCTGAAACCATTCGGATTCAAGCGCAAGCGATCAAAGAACAAGGCGGTGAAGAATACGTCAAAATGAAAGCCATCGAGAAATGGAACGGCGTACTGCCACAATACACTGGAGGCGGTACAATGCCTTTTATTAGCGTTCCAGCGCAGAAGTAATCGATTTACTTGGCAATGCGTCGATAGAACTCTTGAAGTTTTTGCTCTATCGGCGCTTCCAGTTGCAGACCTGTACTATTTAAAAATGCAGCAATCATTTCATAATGACCGACTAAAATTGTAATTTCGATCAATAGCTTTTCGGAATAATGCGCGGATAGAACCCGCCAAGTTTCATCAGAAATCAACTTGTTCAGATAAATCTCATCACATGCGGATAAAACGGCACGGTCTAAATCGTCAACTGCTTCGGCTGGTCCATTTGTCAGTCTGAAAATCTCTTGATCCGTTACGCCAACAGTCAAGGCAATATCAACATGCTGTCCCCACTCATATCGACTCCGACAATTCCATGCCGTCCGAAGAATAATTTTCTCACGAATCGTTGCAGGCAATTTCCCATAAGGCATAAGTTGTGAGGCAAATGCTAACCACGGCCAAAACAGTCGCGGACTTTTACTGTAAACCGACAATACATCAGGAATTTCACTGCGACCAAACGCTTTTGACAACAATGATACCGAGCGGAATAAAACACTCCGTTCAGATTGCGTGGGTGCCAAAATGCGTGGTTTGGCTAAACAAATCCACCCGCCTTGTGGCTGTAAATAATCTGTAGCATTCATAATCACTCACCAACCTGAATTCGACGAAATACACCAGGCGTCATCCCTATGCTTTTTTTAAACCAGCGTAAAAAAGCCTGATGCGTGCTAAAACCTAAAAATGCAGAAATTTTATTAACCGAGTCTCCAGAATCAATCAAACGTCGAGACGCAAACTCCAAACGAACTTGATTGAGAATCTCTTGGTAACTCGTATTCAGCTTTTGTAACTTACGATGCAAGCTGCGCCCACTGCCTCCCAACTGCATGGCAACTTTATCTTTTGTTGGCGCGCCATTAATCATCATGCTTCTAATTAAACGCTTCACATCATCAATCAATGAGCCTTGGCTTTTTCTTTGTTGGAATAAATGATCTGCGTGCCGTTCTAACAACTCTTTCATCGCAGCATCATTGTGCCGTAGCTTCGTTTGAAGAATTTTCGAGGGAAGGACCAATGACGATTCAGGTTGGTCAAAATAAACAGGACATTGAAAGAAATTAAAATACTCACGACTAACATTCATATCGTCTGGGCGGAGATGTGAAAAGTTAACATAATGCAGTAACTCTTTTTGATCAGGCACCAATAACCGAGCCAATACAACGCATGAACCGAGTACATATTCTGTCGCTTGACGTTGAAATTGCTCGCCCCCCGCAAGGCATTTCCAGCGGACTTGAACTGTCCCAGGTTCATGCGAAATCGAGGTTTCACCAATATTACTCAACAACCCGTTATAACGGGAAATCGCATCAATGACATCGCAAAACGTTGCACAAACTTGTGAAATAAAGCCAACAGCCCCAAAAGTCGCAGGCTGAATATCGCTCGCAATATGAAGCCCAATTAAGGGATCCGAATAACGACTGGATATCGCAGACAACATCGATTCGAGTGCAGTCAGCGGGATGATCCCATCAGCATCCTCGAGCACTGATTTAGTGACATCAACCCCATCAAGCATCTCATCAACGCTTAATCCAGCCGCCTCACCGCGCGCTATAAAATGCTGGAAGTGTCGCGTAGATACCCAGCCTGAAGCAGCATTTTCATCCTTAGCAGACTTCATTTTAAACCACACAGTTCCTAAAACAACTTATATAGCATGTTGTCACGAAATCTACCACTGAATGATGCTTGGCTCCTATAGATACCTGATTGGCAATTATTGTAACTATATCTATTGACGTCCTATCGCCATAATCACTGACGATAAAATCGCCAATGGAATGCCTTTTTTTCGATCCTCATAAATACGATTATGGAATGGAAGCTATGCAGATATCGAACCTTAAAAACATGAAGTGCTTTATTACGGGTGCCGCAAGTGGCATTGGCAAAGCTGTGGCGATTGCTGCTGCTGCCGAAGGCGCAGAATTATTTTTAACAGATATCAATGACATTCAGCTGAATGAAGTCGTCACACACATTAAAGAAAATGGCGGAAAAGTTAGCTTATTTAAAGCCATCGATATTTCAAGCTACGAAGAAGTTAAAGCATTTACTCAAGAAATTTACTTCAAATTCGGTAGCATGAACATCATCATGAATATCGCCGGAATTTCGATTTGGGGCAGTATCGAAAACCTCGATCATCGTGACTGGCGGAGATCTATTGATGTGAATCTGATGGGGCCCATTCACGTCATGGGATGTATGATTCCAGTTATGATTGAAGCCGAAAAAGGCGGACACCTCGTTAACGTGTCCTCTGCGGCGTGTTTATTTGGTTTGCCTTGGCATGCCGCATATAGCGCAAGTAAATTTGGGCTGAGGGGAATTTCAGAAGTTTTACTTTTTGATTTGAAACAACATGGAATTGGCGTGAGCTTAGTCTGCCCTGGTGCAGTCAACACGGGGTTAGTCAGTACCGTTGAGATTAAAGGTGTTGATCGAAACAATCGCGATATTATTGCGCTGAAAGAACACTTTCAGAAAAGAGCCGTGACCCCAGAAAAAGCCGCGCAAGCAATTCTCAAAGGGATCAAGCGCAATCAATATATGGTCTTTACATCAGCGGATATTCAAATTGGATATTGGTTCCAACGTAAAATTTCCTTACCCTATCGTTTTGTCATGCAACTGCTTAATAACCGCATCAACACTGTTGCTAATGCGAGCTTAACGACTAATATTGAAGAAAATATTTAGGATAATCCGAAAAATATTTACTTGATTGTTTAGCGAATATTGCCAGTTAATAGCCGCCATAACGTCCGTTTTTTTAACGGTTCTTGCAATAACTCATCTAATGAAGGCAAGCGTTCTAAACGCTCTGGAATTACCGTATCAGGTAACTCCCCCATCAAACCGATACGACGATCCGATCCAAATCGACTCAAAAATCCCATCAATGCTGCTTGCGCGCCATCATTATGCTGCCATCTCGCACCTTCGGCTAACGGCCAATCCAAACGTCCACCTTCATGAGCATTTTCATCTGAAACAAAAGCTTGATTCAGATTTTTCCACATCGCATTCCGATCTGGATGGTTCAAGGCCTGTACAGAAACCAAAACAACCCAATTACCAATCACGCGAGCTTCTAAACTAAAGCGTAAAACTTGGACAACATGAACAGTCTCGCTAGCAACAATAGTTTGCGCGAATGGCTGACGAACAGGTTTGTTTTCCAACGAAGTCTTATGAACAATTAAATCTGTTGGAACACGAGGTGAAATAACTGCAACTTGAGACTGAATTGATTGAGATGCAATTTGAATGACGGTTGAAGACGACTCAACAATTGGAGATGAAACCACTTCTGTTTTAGCCGTATCTTGAATCATCTCAACTTGAGGAGTAATAGAGTGCTCTTCTTGTCTGTTCCAAACAGAAACCGCTGGCATACTTTGCACAGGCTCACGACGAGCCACCCAAAGGGGAATCCCCAATGCGGCTAAAACTGCTCGTGTGCGTGCCTGTTGATGGAACAAAGTTACATCACCTCATCAGTTTGTGGATTTGCTTTGCCCTGTGTCGACAACCAATTTAATGCATCTAAATAAGCCTTCGCACTAGCAATCACAATATCTGTATCCGCACCTTGTCCAGTCACGATTCGTCCATTTTGATTTAAACGGACTGCGACTTCACCTTGGCTATCAGTACCACTGGTGATTGCATTGACTGAATAAAGCTCTAATGTCGCGCCCGATTTTGCAACCACTTCAATTGCTTTAAACGTGGCATCCACTGGTCCAGAACCATTAGCACTGACAGGATGAGTTTTCCCATCTACATTCAGAACCAAATGTGCTCGTGGAACTTGCCCAGTCTTACTGGTCACTTCAAGTTCTTCTAATTCAAATCGTTTGCATACATCCGCGCCTTGATGACCACTGACCAACGCATGTAAATCTTCATCAAAGATTTCACTTTTACGATCAGCTAACTCTTTAAAACGAACAAATAATGCATTCAATGCATCATCGGATTCAATTGAAATACCCAATGCATCTAAACGTAAGCGGAAAGCAGCACGACCAGACAGTTTGCCTAAAGTGAGTTTATTAGCATTCCACCCCACATCTTCAGCACGCATAATTTCGTAAGTTTCACGATGCTTCAAAATACCATCTTGATGAATACCAGACTCATGCGCAAACGCATTTGCACCAACAATCGCTTTATTTGGTTGAACCACGTAGCCAGTAATCGCAGAAACCAAACGAGAAGTAGGAACAATTTCTTCAGTGCGAATATTGGTCGTCACGTTATATAAGTCCTTACGCACACGAGTTGCCATTACAACTTCTTCAAGCGCCGCGTTACCAGCACGCTCACCTAGACCATTGATTGTACACTCAATTTGTCGAGCTCCAGCTTGCACTGCTGCCAAAGAGTTGGCAACCGCCATACCCAAATCATTATGACAATGGGTTGACCAAATCACGCTATCAGAATTGGGCACACGCTCAATTAATTGAGCAAAAAGATCACCATATAATGCAGGCGTTGAATAACCGACCGTATCAGGCACGTTAATGGTCTTGGCACCGACCTTAATCACTTCATCGAAAATCCGTACTAAAAAGTCAATCTCTGAACGCACTGCATCTTCTGCAGAAAACTCAACATCATCAGTATATTCAAGTGCTAACTTCACCGCCCGAATAGCTGCCTCGACGACTTGATCTTCATCCATGCGTAATTTGTACTGCATGTGAATCGGGCTAGTCGCAATAAAAGTATGCACCCGACCACGATTTGCATGTTTAATCGCATCACCTGCACGGCGGATATCTTTTTCATTAGCGCGTGCTAATGAACAAATCGTAGAGTTGTGAATGATGCTAGAAATCGTTGAAATCGAATCAAAGTCGCCTTCACTCGCCGCTGCAAATCCAGCCTCGATCACATCAACACCCAGTTTTTCCAACTGACGTGCAATACGAATTTTTTCTTCTTTCGTCATTGACGCGCCAGGGCTTTGCTCACCATCACGTAGCGTCGTGTCAAATATAATAAGCTGGCTTGGCGGTTGAATAATCTGGCTGCTCATGACGTTATTCCTAAACTTGTAAAAAACATGTATTCAATTCAATGGACTTATTCTACCGCAGCACCGTGGTCTATCGGTGTTAAATTGTCAAAATAATTACATCATAGACAAAGCAAAACCCCCACCTCTTATCGAGACGGGGGTTTTGTTTGTAACTTGTTTAAGGTTACGAATAATGAGCTGAGGATGCCCTACTCTCACATGGCGAATGCCACACTACCATCGGCGCAAAGAGGTTTCACTTCTGAGTTCGGGAAGGGATCAGGTGGTTCACTCTCGCTATAGTCCTCAGCACAACTGTTAGGCTCGGTAGTTGCACGCTTTAGGTAATCCTATTGCTGCTTTTACTATCTTGCCAATTTGCTAGATTGGGCTGACTGAGTTGTCGTTAACTGACTTTTTATAGTCATCTAAAAATTCTGAATCAAGCGCTATGCTTTATTGCATGTTTGGGTCAAACAACCATTGAAGCTGATATCTACAACAACCGTTTGGGTGTTGTATAGTCAAGCCTCACGAGCAATTAGTAATCGTTAGCTTCATACATCGCTGTACTTCCACACCGATCCTATCAACGTCGTAGTCTTCAACGGCTCTTTAGGGGGTATAAAACCCCAGGGAGATCTAATCTT
>JANYEL010000024.1 GCA_025363155.1 Moraxellaceae bacterium | reverse complement strand
AATATACTGGTGCTGCAGGTGGATGGGATGCGCTCAATAGCGTCGCCAAAAACCTGCGACATCTGGGCATTACGGTTAAAGGTGCAATTACTTTATTACAGGTCAATCAACCGACAGGTTTTGATTGTCCAGGTTGTGCTTGGCCCGATAAAGAACATACTTCCACATTTGAATATTGCGAGAATGGCGCGAAAGCCGTTGCGTTTGAAGCGACGAGCAAGCGTGTTACCAATGATTTCTTCGCCGCGCATTCAGTTTCTTGGTTAAAACAACAAAGCGATCATTTTCTAGAAGATGAAGGTCGATTGACGCATCCAATGCGTTATGACTCGGCCACTGATCACTATGTGCCGATTAGTTGGGAGGATGCGTTTGCCATGATTGGGCAGCATCTGCGCGAACTCCCCGATCCAAATCAAGCTGCGTTTTATACCTCAGGTCGCACAAGTAATGAAGCGGCGTTTCTCTATCAATTATTTGTCCGTGCATATGGTACGAATAACTTCCCCGATTGCTCAAATATGTGTCACGAACCCACCAGCGTGGGACTTGCTGAATCCATTGGTTTGGGTAAAGGAACTGTCACGTTAGATGATTTTGAGTTGGCCGATAGCATTTTTATTTTCGGACAAAATCCGGGAACGAATCATCCACGAATGCTCGGCACTTTGCGCAAAGCCGCAATACGTGGTGCAAATATCGTTGCCGTCAATCCCCTGCGTGAACGAGGACTTGAGCGATTTACTGATCCACAAGATGCAGTTGAGATGCTGACTGGCGGTAGCACCCAGATTAGTTCGCATTACTGTCAGCCAAAAGTCGGTGGTGATTTTGCGTTATTAATGGGAATGTTTAAGTTTTTAAAACAAGAAAATGATCAAGCCATCGCTAATGGAAAAAAGGGTTTATTTGATAAAGCTTTCATTAGTGACCAAACACAAGGTTTTGCAGATCTATTAAATGAAATCGACAAAACGGATTGGGCTGATATTTGCGATGCTTCAGGTCTGTCGCAAGATGAACTGAATGCCATGGGTCAACTTTTTACCAATTCGGAACGTGCAATCTTTTGCTGGGGAATGGGAATAACTCAGCATCGTCATGGTGTAGCAACGATTCACATGCTGAGTAACCTACTCCTTGCACGTGGTCATATTGGCCGTGCTGGCGGAGGTGCCTGCCCTGTTCGTGGTCATAGTAATGTCCAAGGCGACCGTACCATGGGCATTTATGAAAAACCTGCTGCCAAGTTGCTTGACCGTTTAGATCAGGTTTTTAGAATTAATTGTCCAAGAGAGCATGGTTTGGATGTGATTGGTTCAATTGATGCGATGTATCACGGTAAGGTGAAAGTATTCTTTGCAATGGGGGGTAACTTCGTTGCGGCAAGCCCAGACAGTGATTTTACCTATGAGGCATTACGCCGCTGTGATTTAACGGTGCAAGTCTCGACTAAACTCAATCGCAGCCATTTGATTTGTGGGCGTGAGGCGCTGATTTTACCGTGTCTCGGGCGCACAGAAATTGACATGCAAAAAATGGGTTCACAAGCGATCTCTGTTGAAGATTCGATGAGCAATGTGCATTTGTCGATGGGTCGCAATGCGCCTGCGTCGCAAGACTTGTTATCTGAACCCTCAATTGTTGCGAAACTTGCACAGGCAACGTTGCCATCTAGCTCAATTCAGTGGAATTGGTATATCGAGGATTACGACCGTATTCGCGATGCAATTGCGCAAGTATTTGACGACTTTTATGATTTTAACGGCCGTGTACATCATCCGGGTGGCTTTCATATTCAACATCCTGCCGCACGCTATGAGTGGCGCACGAAGTCTGGTAAAGCAATGTTTTACACCAGACCACTTGCGCAAGTTTACGCAATACAAGCGCATGCTACTCATGAACAAAAGGTTTTCACCTTAACGACAATGCGCTCGCACGATCAATATAACACCACGATTTATGGCTTAGATGATCGTTATCGCGGTGTGTTTGGTCAACGTCGAGTGCTTTTTATTCATGAGAAAGATCTGGCTGAATTAGGCTTCACTGATGGACAATGGGTCGATATTGAAAGCCTAGCAGCCGATCAAAAACGTCGCGTTGCACCGCGTTTTAAACTTGTGAAATATAATATTCCACGTGGTTGTCTTGCGGCATATTACCCAGAAACCAACGTGCTCGTTGCATTAGACAGTCATGCGGAAAAAGCCAATACACCCGCCTCAAAATCTATTCCCGTTATTCTTCATGCTCATGTTGAGAGCCATAATCAAGTAGAAAATCATGCAAATATAAGCAATGCCCATGTCTAACGCTCAGCTATCTATCCAATCAAAGATTGTTGAAAATGAACAACAAGGCGTGTCGAAGGCAAAAGGTATTCGCTATCGTTCTGCGAAAAATCAAGTGGTTGAAGACTTTGTTATGGATGAGCATCCTGTCGCACTTGTCTATAATGGACTGTCGCATGTCGTGATGATGGTCACACCAACTGAGCTGGTAAATTTTGCAGTTGGATTTAGCTTATCGGAAGGAATTATTTCAGGTCGACATGAGTTGTATGATCTTGAGATTAAGCAGAGTCTCGAAGGTACTGAAGTCAAAATGACGATCTCTGCTCGTGCCTTTGCCCAATTAAAATCAAAGAAAAGAGCCTTAACTGGTCGCACTGGTTGTGGATTATGCGGGATTGAAAGTCTACAACAACTGGAAATAGATATTCCCCCGATTAGCCATCGCTATCAGCAAGATTGGCTTCAGCTTATTCCCCAAGCTTTGGAGATATTACCGACTAGACAACCAATGACCATGGCAACAGGTGGCGCACATGCCGCCGCATGGGTGACGTTGGATGGGCAATTATTGGCAGTCTTTGAAGATGTTGGACGGCACAATGCGTTAGATAAATTACTCGGTTTTCTAAGCAAAAATCAACACGATTTGAAAACTGGATTTGTATTGATGACCAGCCGTGCGAGTTATGAGTTAGTGCGTAAATGCGCCAAACTGGATATTTCCCTACTTGCCAGTATTTCTGCGCCGACGGCTTTGGCAATTTCTTTGGCTGAAA
>JANYEL010000203.1 GCA_025363155.1 Moraxellaceae bacterium | reverse complement strand
GACTAAGTATCTGGAGAATTATTTGGGATGGCGAAGGTTTTTGGAGCGTTGGGGAAAAACTCTAACTCCAGAAATTGCGCTAACAGTTGCTTTGGCTAAAAATAATCCATTTCAACTGTTAACGCAGACATAGCCTTTTTTATGGGGCCAAGTTCAGCATTGGAAAGCTATTAAAACTAACTCAATGAACCTCGCCGCCACCCATGAGCGGCTTTGGTTTCTTCAATAGAAACACTAAGAATCCAATCGCAAACATCAGGATTGCCACAATCATCAACAAATCATTAAACGCATTAGTCAATGCCTGTAAATGCTCATCTCGATAAAGCACGCTGATTGCTGCCTGCTGTGCGCCATCTCCCAATCCTTCAAACTTCTTGGTCAGATCATCAAGTCGTTCCATAAACGCAGGATTAGCGGGCGTCATCCTTGCATCAAGATCTGTAACATGTAACGCAGTTAATCGATCCAGAGAAACATTAATCAGCGCCAAACCAATTGCCCCACCAATATTCCGCGTCAGGTTATATAGCGCACTCGCGCCTTTGATCATATGCAAAGGTAATGTTGTCATTGCCAATTGCGACATCACAATTAGACAGAGCATCAAGCCCATACCACGTAATATTTGTGGCCAGAAGAAGTAATCGAAATCACTTTGTACAGTGAGATTCGAATTCAGGAATACGCCAGATGCAGCAACCGTCAACCCGATAAAAATCGTCTTTCGAGCATCAAATCGTGGCAGAACCGCACCCACAAATGGCGAGGAAATAAACATCGTAATCCCCATTACCATCATGATCTGACCGATTTCACTACTATTCATGCCACGGACTTGCCCTAAGAACACAGGCGTTAAATAGACCATGCCATACAGCACCATCCCGACTACAAAAGTCATCAGTGAGCTCACAGCAAAGTTTCGATCACGGAATACACGTAAATCAATAATTGGATGCTTCGCGGTAAAACTTCGGTAAAAGAAAATACTGCCACCGACAACCATCAGAATAAATGCACTTAGAACAGCATCATCCGAGAACCAATCGTTCCTCGCCCCTTCATCAAGGAAATATTCTAATGACCCTAAAAACACCGCCATTGAGACTAAGCCGAGCCAATCAATTCGATTGAACAGCGAGGGGTCGGCCTCATCAATATCGTCGCCTGAAAACACTTGAGCCGCGACCAACAAACCCGGCGCAAGGTTAATAAAGAACATCCAATGCCATGAAAAATGGGTCGTCAACCAGCCACCAAATGTCGGGCCTATCGCTGGACCTAGAGTACTGACCATGCCGATCATCACCATTGGTGCTGCGCGTTTATTTTCAGGGAACAAGGTAAACAACGCCGCCATTGAGGACGGAATCATACCGCCGCCGACAAAGCCTTGAAGCGCACGAAAAACCAATAACGACTCAAGATTCCATGCCAAGCCACACATGAGTGACGTGATCGCGAAGCCTAACGCACACAAACTAAAGTAAATTCGCGTCGATAGCATTTGCGAAAGCAAGCTCGACAGGGGAATCGCAATCACTTCAGCAATCAGATACGAGGTCTGTACCCAAGCCACTTCACTGCGACTGGCACTCATCCCTGCTTGGATTTCATTGAGGGAACTGGCGACAATTTGGATGTCCAAAATCGCCATGAAATTACCAAACACCATGGCACCAAAGATCGCCCATGCAACCGCAGGCGTAAAGACTTTGGGGATGTATGCCGCTTTTGCAGAAGCCATTATTTATCCTTCATCCGCATTCATAAAGTGAATCGTGTCGTTGAATCAGAAAAGCGAATTAGCTTCTCAGATCCACTTCAGCACTGACGGATAAACCTGGACGGAGTTTCTGACGGTCAGGCATATCATCAATCACGATACGCACAGGAATGCGTTGCACGACTTTATTGAAGTTACCCGTTGCATTATCAGGCGGCATTAATGAGAACGTTGAACCTGAGGCTGGTGAGAAACTTTGGATATGGCCATGGAATTTTTGTCCATGATAAGCATCAAAAGTAAGATTCACTTTTTGCCCGACTTTCATTTGTCCAATTTGGGTTTCTTTAAAGTTGGCTTCGACATACGCATCATTGATTGGAACGATTGCCATCATGCGAGATTGTGGATTTACACGACTACCTAAGCGAACAGCAAAACTGCCTACCGTACCTGAAATCGGCGCAATCACTTCTGCAGAACTGGTATCAACGCCAACCAATTGGACATTGGCTTCAGAGCTTTTCAAATCGGCATTCATTTGCGCACGACCAGCGTGTACGCTTGCGGCTTGTGCTGTTGCGGAAGCCACGGCAGCTCTTGCACTCGCCTGCTGTGCCATCGCACTGGAATACTGCGCTTGTACCGTTTCCAAACGCTGTCTAGTCGTCACGCCATCATTGAGCAATGCTTGATAACGGTCAAAATCTTTCTTCAAACGAATCACTTCAGCATTCGCTGCATCTAAACCTGCATTGGCTTGGGCAATTGACGCTTGGGCAGCAATTTCATTTTGCTGTTGAACACCTAACGCCGATTCTTTTACGCCAACCATCGCTTCTGCTTGTGCATAGCGTGCTTGCGTATCACGGTCGTCGAGCTTCATCAGCACTTGACCTGCTTTCACAACTTGATTGTCAGTGACCAATAATGACGTAATCTCACCTGAAACGCGCGGCACAACCCATGTCACGTCCGCTTTCACGTAAGCATTATCGGTACTCTGAAAATAACGAAACACCGTGAAGTAATAAATTGCACCCGCAATCATCGCGATCAAAATCGCCAACATGACCAAACGTGGAATCAGCTTTGCTGGCTTTTTTTCTATGATGTCGCTACTCACAGATTGTGCGACTGGCGTTTGAGAATTGATTGATTCTGACATCTTGAATACCTTGATACAGTGGGCATGGCTTAATTCTGGAGTGGTTCGATAATGATGCTCATGGACTCTAATGACGTTAAAAGAGCCCTTCGAAAAACGAGAATATCACCATTTCTGCATAGAGCACTTGCAATAAGAGTGACTGCTGTGTATCGTACTGTACTGTACAGTACTAAAGAATAATAGCGTTTTTTGAGTATTTATTCAAATTATGGCTATTGAACTCAGTTTTTGAACTAAACGGTTACTGTACTTGACCCAAACATGATGATTAAATTCGTTCATTTTTGTTTGTCGAATTTGATCAAACGCTGTTGTTGTCAACACACCATGGAATAACGTCATGTCAGATGTTTTTGAAACTACTCCAGCTCAGCCATCCCTGCCGAGCCTGCCTCAAACCAAACG
>JANYEL010000138.1 GCA_025363155.1 Moraxellaceae bacterium | reverse complement strand
TACATACAGGTGCATATGCAGATGCGACAGGCGAGCACCAACTATTAGAATTAGAACGTATTACAGATGTGACTGCTTATGCGCTAGACCTTGGGATGATCGTGAATGCGGGGCATGGTTTGAATTTAGAGAACGTTGCACCGATTGCACGAATTTATGGCATCCATGAGCTAAACATCGGTCATGCGTTGATTGCGGATAGTGTCTTTGTCGGCTTGGAAACTGCGATTAAGCAAATGAAAGACGCCATGCTAGCAAGTCGTACGGGTTATTGATTTCATATGGATTTTGAGTTGAAAATCAAAATCCAGTTACATCATGTATCGAATGGCTGTGGTGAAATGATCTAATATTCAGTAGAAGTAAAATTAACGTTTAGATTGAATTAGGGAAATAATGACATGTTTGGAAGTTTTTTAATTGTTCTATTGGTCTTAGTGGTCTTTATTGGACTACAAGCCATCAAAATTGTGCCGCAAGGCTTTCAATACACGATTGAACGTTTCGGTAAATTCAGTCGTACGCTTGATCCTGGCTTGGCATTTATTACGCCATTTATTGAAAAAGTCGGTCAGCGCGTTAATGTCATGGAGCAAGTACTTGGTGTGCCTCCACAACAGGTTATTTCTCGTGATAATGCTGGGGTGACGATTGATGCCGTGTGTTTTTACCAAATCATGGATGCTTATAAAGCCTCTTATGAAATCAGTAACTTACCAATTGCATTGAATAATTTGGTGATGACCAATATTCGTACGGTCATTGGGTCGATGGAGTTAGATGCGATGTTATCGCAGCGCGATCAGATCAATGGGCAATTATTGGCAGCAATTGATCATGCGACAGCACCGTGGGGCGTCAAAATGACGCGGATTGAGATAAAAGACATCAATCCACCTGCAGACTTGGTCAATGCTATGGCATCTCAGATGAAGGCTGAACGTACCAAGCGTGCGTATGTCCTTGAAGCCGAAGGTCGTCGTAATGCAGAAATTCTCACCGCTGAAGGTGAGAAGCAAGGCCAAATTCTAAAAGCGGAAGGCGAGCGACAAGCTGCCTTCTTGCAAGCGGAAGCGCGCGAACGTTTGGCTGAAGCGGAAGCAAATGCAACACAGAAAGTCAGTGAAGCATTGAGTAATGGTAATGTTCAAGCGTTGAATTACTTTATTGCCCAGAAATATGTTGAGTCACTGAAAGATATGGCGACAAGTGCGAATAGCAAAGTGATCTTTATGCCGCTGGATGCTTCAGCTTTGGTTGGTGCTGTAGGTGGGGTCGCTGAATTGCTATCGGATCGAGGCAATGCGCCAACAACTCCAACTGCAAGTCGTCCATCTCGTTTTACTCCACCACAATAAGCTTAGGATCGTCCATGAGCGCTTGGGTTTTTTGGTTAATTATTGCGGCGGTGATGTTGATCGCTGAACTGATGACAGGAATTTTGTTCTGTCTCTGTCTTTGTATTGCTGCGCTATTGACGGTTGCTGTCAGTGGCGTGTTGCCAATGGAAGGACAGGGGATTGTCTTTGCGATTTTATCTGCAATATTTCTGGTGTTGTGGGCGAGATGGCGAAAGCAGCAAAAATTATCGGAAAAGCCTGCAGTTTCAGAAATCCAACATCATTTAATTGGTCTTGAGTTGAACTTGTCGGCAGCATTAGAGCCGCAAGCGCAGATTCGAGTTGGTGATAGTTATTGGTTGGCGCGGTCTGAAAATGGTCAGGCTATTGCAGTTGGAGCAAAGGTAAAGGTCGTTTCCATTGACGGGACCATGTTGGTGGTGAAGGCTGTTTGATTGTAAGATAAAATTAGTAAAACCAAAAAAGCTGATGTACTGATTACATCAGCTTTTTTATTAACTTTAATCTGATCTTTGGGTGCTTTTAGCTTTTTTTATAAAACCTTTTTAATATCAAAAACAAAAATAGGTTTTCCATCGGTATCTTTTGATTGCTGCACACACCTTAACCCCGCAATTTCACAATACCGCTTAATATCCTGCTGACTCATTGGATCAGTTGAGATCAAGCGAATAGGTGCTCCATCTGTATGATTACGCAATGCCATTTTAAGTTTAAGCAACGGCATCGGGCAGTGCAGACCACTGGTATCAATGATAATGGGTTCAATAGATTCAGTGGTCATTTGCGGATAATTCTTATGCTGTCAACTTCGCTTTAATGCGTGCTGAAAC
>JANYEL010000126.1 GCA_025363155.1 Moraxellaceae bacterium | reverse complement strand
AGCGCGTTCAATCAGCCACTCTTCAGACGTTTGATTCTGTGGCTGTTCTGCAACGCCGACACTGATCGTGAAGTTGATTTCCTTGGAGCCGAAACCTTTAATCGGTGTATTGGCGATCGTTGATCTAATCCGCTCGGCGATGGTAAGGGCATTCTCGAGATCAACCTCTAAGAGGAGGATGGCAAATTCATCACCGCCTAAACGGGCGACAATATCAATTTGACGTGCCATTGTTCGACAAGTATTCGCCAATGCACAGATTGCGGCGTCACCTGCGGAGTGTCCGTAGACATCATTAATTTTCTTAAAATTATCAATGTCTAAGACGATTAATGAAATCGGGTGTTGAAAGCGTTGGCTGCGATCAATCTCTTTACGAAGGGTGGGCATAAAATGACGCCGATTGCTGACTCCTGTCAGCGGGTCGGTGTTCGAGATGAGCTGAAGATTGATATCTGATTCATAGCGAAGGCGATAATTGTGCGCGAATGCATAGTGCGCCAGCATCATGGCGATCGCTGCGGGCCAAATTAAAACCGCGTATTGAGCATGTTGAAAGCCATGCGCAATACCGACAACCGCAAGGAGTTGCGGAAATGCGGCATAGATGAAGGTGCTGAAGATATTAACGCGGACAGAGAATCCTTGAAACATCAGTAATGGCAAAAATAAAAAAAAGGTAAAACCACCAATCCCATAAGTCATGCCATTATGAATTCGATTCAAAATCAGGATGAAAACAAAAAGCCCAACGAGGCCTAAAACAACGGAGGCAAAGGTCAATAGGTGACGATTTTTAATGTATTTAAAGGCGAATGGAAAAGCGAGACTGGATAAGAAGAGTAATCTTAACCAAACGGTGTCGCGCGCACCAATCGGATCGGTCACATAGTCCCAAACCCAGTGTGAGACGCCGACCAGTGCGGGCATGACAAACATAAGTGAGCAAAAATAACGCAGATCGTCCCATTTCTTAATGAGGACGGGTTCTGGTTCGATGAGAAATCTTAAAAAATTCGATCGCTCTGTGACATTAGGCATGAAACCTGTTCTCTCCATGAGTAACACAACTAAAGCGCATGCCATCAAATTAACCTGGATTTGTTAATTGAGTCATGGGTTTTAGTTATTCGCTGAGTTCGACATCCTGTCGTACGCTATGGGTCGAGGCTACAAGTCTTCTGATTAATCGGCAAGATGTGATAACTGGTTCGCTTAAACTATTCTTTTGAGCTGAATTCAATGTGTTTTAAGTAAGTTAAATGCAATGCATCTAAATGACACTGTATTGTTTATCATTTTTTGAATTGTGCGGGATTATCTGTTTATTTTTGCTTTGAATATTAAAAAATAGGTCATGGCAATAAAAAACACCCCGCAAATGCAGAGTGTTTTTTTATTTCAGATGACGCCCATTAACGCTTATTTTGTCTCTTCTTTCTTTACTCGGAACCATGCGGCATAGAGCGCTGGAAGGAATAACAGCGTTAAGGCGGTGGCGACAATCAATCCACCCATGATGGCAACCGCCATAGGCCCAAAGAACACGCTACGGGTCAGTGGGATCATGGCGAGCACTGCGGCGAGGGCAGTGAGGACAATCGGCCGTAAACGGCGTACGGTTGCCTCAATAATGGCATTCCACGATGAATGACCTGCGCTAATATCTTGCTCAATTTGATCAATCAAGATCAAGGAGTTGCGCATAATCATGCCTGAGAGGGCAATCGTACCGAGCATCGCCACAAAGCCAAACGGTTGCTGGAATAACAAGAGAAAAATTGCGACGCCAATTAAACCCAGCGGTGCGGTTAAGAAGACAATGATCGAGCGTGAGATGCTGCGTAACTGCAACATGAGCAGTGTGATCACCACGACGAGGAACAACGGCACACCTGCGTTCACCGAGTTTTGTCCACGCGCGGAGTCTTCGATCGTACCGCCAACATTCAAGGTATAACCCAGAGGTAATTTAGCGCGGACACCTTCGAGCGTTGGTAGAATTTGATTGACCAAGGTCAGCGGTTGGCTCTTGTCATAAATGTCTGCGCGAACCGTGACGGTTGGCAGGCGATCACGTTTCCAAATCACCCCTTCTTCAAAGCCATATTCGAGCGTGGCGATTTGTGAGAGTGGTACTGTGCCGCCATTTTCAGAAGGCACTGCAAGGCTGGTCAATGAACTGACTTCGTGGCGATCCAGTGCAGCGCCGCGTAGTTGAATATCGATGAGTGAGATATTTTCACGATATTGACTGACGGTTACACCGGTTAATGCACTCTGCAGGAAGTTAGCCAGTTCTTGACTGTTCACCCCTAATGCACGCGCACGATCTTGGTCAATATTCAGGAAAATGGTTTTACTCGGCTCTTCCCAATCGAGATGCACATTGACGACATGTGAGTTTTCGCGGACTTTAGCTGCGACTTGACGAGCGATCGCACGCACATCCTGAATGTTTTCGCCCGATACGCGGAATTGAATTGGATAGCCAACGGGTGGGCCATTTTCAAGACGAGACACCCGTGTACGGATGTCTGGGAAGGATTGATTCAGCGTTTGAATCAACCACGTGCGAATCTCTTCACGATCTTTGAGCGTTTTTGCCAAAATCACGAATTGAGCAAGGCTGGCTTGCGGCAATTGTTGATCGAGCGGTAAATAAAAGCGCGGTGAACCCGTGCCAATATACGCGACATAATTATCAATGCCCTTATGTGTTTTCAGCAGCGCTTCGAGTTTTTTCGCCTGTGCTTCGGTTGCGGTGAGCGATGCGCCTTCGGCAAGCTTCATATCAACCATGAGTTCTAAGCGATTAGAATCAGGGAAGAACTGTTGCTGTACAAAGCCAAACAACACGATTGAGCCGATAAATGCACCGACAGTAATCCCAATCACGGTTTTACGATATTGGATGCACCATTCCACGACCACGCGAAAGCGTTGATAAAACTTGGTGGCGTAGGGGTCATGTTGCTCATGCTTGTGTTCATGGGCTTGCGTTGCTGATTCTGGCTGCTCGGCATTTTCCTTAGAATTTTGCTTCTTTTTAGAAAAATCTGGCAGCAATAAATCACCCAGATACGGCACAAAAATAACCGCCGCCAACCATGATAATAATAAGGCAATCGTCACCACTTCAAAAATGGAGCGGGTGTATTCGCCTGTACCCGATTGCGCGGTAGCAATTGGGAGGAAACCTGCGGCAGTGATAAGCGTCCCTGTGAGCATTGGAAATGCAGTCGACGTCCACGCAAAACCAGCCGCTTGGATACGGCTAAAGCCTTGTTCCATTTTGATCAACATCATTTCGACGGCAATAATCGCATCGTCGACGAGGAGTCCAAGAGCCAGTACCAGTGCGCCAAGGGAGATTTTGTGCAAGCCAATATTAAAGTAATGCATCGCGGCAAACGTCATTGCCAGTACCAGTGGAATGGCTAGCGCAACAACCATCCCTGTTCGAAAACCCAGTGAAAAGAAGCTGACCAACAGCACAATCACCACAGCTTCAGCCAATGCATCGACAAATTCACTGACACCCGCTTTGACTGCGGCAGGTTGATCGGAGACTTTGCTGAGTTCCATGCCGATGGGTAAACTTTTCTGAATTTGAGAGAAATCCGTTTGCAGGTTTTTACCTAAATTCAGAATGTCACCACCTGCTTTCATCGACACTTCAATACCAATGGCATCTTTGCCCATAAAACGCATACGCGGTTGGGCTGGGTCACTAAAGCCACGAAACACATCGGCAACATCATTCAGAATGAAGCTGCGGCCTGAAATTTTAATCGGGAAGTTACGAATCTCATCAACTGATTTGAAGCGACCACTGACACGCAGTCGAATACGGTCGGTCGGTGTTTCAAAGAAGCCTGCAGGAGTAATGGAGTTTTGTGCTTCTAACGCTTTTTGCACCGTTTGCAAAGGCAAGCCGAGGCTAGCGATTTTGGTATTAGAAACTTCAATCCAGATTTTTTCGTCTTGTAAGCCGAGTAAATTGACTTTACTGACATCGGGCACGTGTTGCAGTTGCAGCTGAATGCGATCCGCGTAATCTTTGAGGATCGCGTAGTCGAATCCTTTGCCTGTTAGCGCGTAAATATTGCCATAGGTATCACCAAATTCATCATTGAGAAATGGCCCTTGTACGCCTGCAGGAAGCGTTTGCTTCATGTCGCCAATTTTCTTACGAACCTGATACCAAAGTTCAGGAATATCAGATGAGTGCATCGAATCGCGGGCAACAAATGTGACCATCGATTCGCCAGGGCGCGAATAGGAGACGATTTTTTCGTAATTGCCCGTTTCCATGAGTTTCTTTTCAATCGGATCGGTAACCAGTTTGGCGACTTCTTCCGCGCTTGCCCCTGGCCACAGTGTTTGCACGACCATGACTTTAAAGGTAAATGGTGGATCTTCGCTTTGCCCCAATTTGGTATACGAAATCGCGCCAGCAATGCCGAGCAAGATCATAAAATACAGCACCAGTTGCCGATTTTTGAGCGCCCATTCTGAGAGATTAAAATTCATGAGCTTAACCCTGCTTAGTTGGCAGCGAAGCCGAGGTTTGAACTGGGCGATTCTGACGATCTACGGCGTTGACTTGTTGTCCATCATGGAGGAGTTGTACGCCTGCAACCACGACCCAATCGGAGGGTTTGAGACCTGATAAAACCGATGCATTGTCCCGTCCATAAACGCCGATTTGAATCGGAATCCGTTTGATGCGAGAGGTTGAGGTGTCTAGTACCCACACATAAGCCGCACCTTGCTCAGCGGTCACTGCGGATAACGGCAGTGATAAGGTGGATGCTACCTGTGTGCCATTGGCGAAGACGCGCGCGCTTTGACCGATCTCGACGGCAGGGTTGGCTTGATCAAACGCAATTCGTGCTGCATAGGTGCGTGATTCATCTGCGGCAGGTGAAATTTCACGGATATGTGCAGGGAAGCGTGCATTCGGTTGCGTCCAAACGGTCACGGTCACCGCTTGACCCGTGTGAAAGTGCGGTACATCTTTTTCAGGTAGACCAATCAGTACTTCGCGCTCACCTTGCGCAGCGAGCGTATAGGCGGTTTGCCCTGCGGCAACGACTTGCCCCGCTTCAATTAGACGTTGAATAATCGTGCCATCTTGCGGAGCACGTAGGGTGTTGTAATCGGTTTGGTTGCTGGCAAGATTGAATTGTGATTTAGCTTGTGCCAGTGCTGCGGCAGCGGCTTTGTATTGATTTTCAACTTGATCGTATTGCGAGCGGCTGATGGCATTCGGTGCGAGGAGTTGGGTGTAACGTGCGAGTTCTGCCTTAGCAATGCGCTCAGCAGATTCGGCACTGGTGAGCTGCGCTTGTGCGTTTGAACGTTGTAACTGCGCATCTTGTGGATCGAGTTCAGCCAAAATCTGGCCTTTCTTCACCGTATCACCGACATCAACCAAACGTTTAATCACTTTACCGCCGACGCGAAACGACAGAATCGGTTGGAAGCGTGCTGTGACATCGCCAGTATAACTATTGAGCAATGCATCCGCACTGCTCGGTTGGACGACCATTGCCGCGTGGATTGCGGGCTTGGCGGGTTCTGTTTTGTGGCAAGCACCGAGGCTTAAAACCGTCAGTATTAGAATAGAGCGTGTCACAAGATTATGATTCATAACATTTTCCTTATATTTCTACTGTGTTGACGCATATTTGGTTGTTGAATCGGGTGATAGCAAATATCGTTCACTATTTCATCGTTAGGCTTGGTAGCTGACCAAAATACTCTTGATCTGAAATTCGTTAACATTGCTCATTTATTGTTATACTATGCAGTATAGTATATTTAGTAAACCCCTAAGTTCAATATTAAGATGAATCTTGGGTCATTATTTGTTGTGTATGTATTCTTAGACTGATTGAAGGTTATATGACCACTCTCTTACCGCCATTGTCGAATGCTTTAACGACCGTTGGTCGTCCCAAAGATTTGCTAAAGCGTGCTGCAATTTTGCAGGCGGCGAAGGACTTGTTTCTGCGGCTGGGCTACGAAGGTAGTAGCATGGATGCGATTGCGGCTGAAGCAAAAGTGTCGAAGTTGACTGTATATAGTCATTTTAAAGACAAAGAAAGTCTGTTTGCTGCAGCGATTGCTGCGCATTGCGTTAATCAGCTGCCATCATCAATTTTCGATTTAGCTGAAGATGCACTGATTGCAGATGTTTTGTATAACATCGCGCATCGCTTTCAAGGCATGCTTGATAGTCAGGAGTCGATAGAACTGTATCGACTGATGGTGACAATTGCTGTGCAACATCCTGAACGGACGCAGATGTTTTATGATGCTGGCCCACAGCGGACACATAATGAAATGGCGCGGTTGCTCGCGCAAGCCGATCAGCAAGGTAAGCTGGATATTCCAGAACCGATGCTTGCTGCTGAATATTTTTTATCGTCGTTTACGGGGTGTTCGCATCTACAAAAGATTTTGGGTGTTGGCCGTGAAGAGACCAATACCCGTGACAGCTATGTGCGCGAAGTCGTCAAACGCTTTATTCGCGCCTATCAGGTCTAAGAGCTACTCATTATTGTTGTTAAATTATCGTTACTGAGTCTGCCATAACGCACGCCACATCCGTGTTAATAATCTTCGTTCCGCAGGTTTGAGTTGTGAACTCATTGATACGCCATAATTCATGGGTTGATCATTTTTATTCGCTGAATAGCTATTTGGGCGATGGGCAATA
>JANYEL010000123.1 GCA_025363155.1 Moraxellaceae bacterium | reverse complement strand
GTAGCACCTACTAATGAAAGCCCTGAATTTGGCCAAACACCGCCTGCTTTTGGACCATATAAAGTGCTTGTTGCGGTATTGATATAGAAATCACCGTTATTGCCTAAAGAGTTTGCTGGTGCATTCGTACCATTGTAAATGGTATTACCATTGGTTCCTGCCGCACCTGTCGCTCCAGCAGAGCCTGTTGCTCCAGTCGAACCTGTTGCCCCAGTAGCACCTGTTGCTCCTATTAATGAAATCCCTGTACTCGGCCATACACCGGCAGCTTTGGGGCCATACAAGGTGCTTGTTGTTGTATTGATATAGAAATCACCGTTATTTCCGATAGCATTGCTAGGCACCGTCATGCCACTGTCAATCGTATTACCATTGGTTCCAGCTGCTCCAGTCGAACCTGTAGCTCCAGTAGCACCCGTTGCGCCTATTAATGAAACCCCTGTACTCGGCCACACGCCACCTGTTTTGGGGCCATACAAGGTGCTTGTTGTTGTGTTGATATAGAAGTCACCGTTATTTCCCACGGCATTGGTAGGCAGTGTCGAGCCACTATCAATCGCACTCCCATTGGCACCTGCAGCACCTGTTGCCTCCAGTAGCACCGATCAAAGAAACACCCGTGCTCGACCATCCATCACTGGTTTTTGGACCGTAGAGGACATCCGTACTCGTATTGATATAAAAATCACCACTATTTCCAGGGGCACTGGTAGGCGCTGTAGTACCATTTAGGACGCTATGACCATTGGTACCACTTGATCCAGTTGCACCTGTCGCACCGACAAGTGCAACACCTAATGTTGGCCAAGCGCCATTTGCTTTCGCGCCATATAAAATAAATGTGTGAGTATCAAGATAGAAATCACCATTATTACCCATTGAATTGGGCGGTGCACCGACGCCGCTTAAAATGGTATGACCATTTGTTCCCGCAGAACCTTTTAGCGATATTCCAGCTGCCCAGTGACCAGAGGTTCTTGGCCCATACAATGTTTCAGTTGTTGTATCGATATAAAAATCACCATCCATACCGATTGAGCTAGTAGGTACACTGGTACCATTCAAGAGTCCTGAACCAGGTGATCCGTCACTACCGTTATCGCCACACGCGCTTAATAGCAAAACGGATGGTAATAGGAGTAATTGACTCAGTCGGAGTAATTTTGCGGGTATATTTCGTGGAGTGAGGCCTGTATTGGACGTCATGTTAAATGTGAGCATTTAAAATCCCTCTTCTTTAAAATTATTTATTAAAATCGTCGCGGTCGATCATTAAAGCGAAAGCCGTTGCAAATATTCCATTCTATTTATGCACCTCCTGAAGCTGAAGGGTTGATCGTTTTATGTCGTAATATTTTAAGTAATAGTTATTAGTTTCTGATACTTAGATTATCTTAGCTTGAAAACCAAAAAAATAAAATTTGGCTAAAAAATCCTCAATTGATAGTGCTATAAATATGTGGTTACCGCAAGAAAAATTATCTTGTGAAGGATGATTGGCTCTGCAACGACATTTTGATGGTCATAACTTGTGCAAGCAGAAAGAGTACATAGCGCACCAAGCACATAACGATTTATGAGTTGGTGCGCTGTGACCTTGTATGACTAAATTTTCTGATAATCACTCAATACATGCTTTTTCAAATGAGGAAACAGGTCGTAGATGAAGTAAACGATTAACCCCAACATCACAATTCCGATTCCAATCATCATTGCACCACTAATCACTTCATTGTTGATCCAAGAACCTAAAATCAGTGCCAGCACAGGCGTAATCACTGTCGCTAACGATAACGTTGCAGGTTTCATTTTATTAATTAAGTAGAAATAGCATAGCATCGCAATGACCGAAGCAAAAACAGCGCTATACACCAATGCAAAGAGAGTTTCTCCACTCGGCATATGCTGCGGTCTAACTGTCCAATAGAAGGGGAGTAACACGATCAACCCAACCATTGAAAAGATTAATGAGCCCGTCGTTTGCGCCAATGGATGTAAGTTGGCTTTTTCGTAGCGCAACCAATAAATTGATCCAACGTATGCCATGACGCCAATGAGGACGTAGATCATGCCTTTTAGCATGCCTGCGTGCATGTGGACGGAGCCGAAGATACCAGCTAAACCGACGGTTGATAGCAACATGCCTAACCACTGGGCAGGGAGGAGCTTTGAGTCGCGAAAATGCCCCACCAGCCCAGCAAATAAAGGTGCTAAACCAAAGATGAGTGAGATCAGTCCTGACGGCAAATATTGCGCGCCGAGATAGGTGAATAGCATAGCCCAGAACAAACCCAATGTTCCCGCTAGATAGCAACGTAATGCCGCTTTATCCATTGGTAAGGGCTGGCGAATGATCCAAAGAACGATTCGAGCGATCACGATTGCAAGTATAAAGCGTACGCTGAGCGACCAGATGGGATTGAGGCCGCGTAAGCTCACAACGACCGCGAGCGGCGTTGTCGACCAAATCAAAACCAGAATCAAATAAGCACCCGACGTACGCATGGTCTGTGGTGGTTCATCTAACGGGGATAACATGTTGAATTGCTCCATTTATAAGAATTATGGGAATAAAAAAAGCCGCTTATCATGAGCGGCTTTGACTGTAGAAATGATCTATCGGATGTCTAAAGAAGCTCAAGCGTGTCTATATGCCACACCGCAGGTTTGCGGATGGCACGGGCTTTACGAATTGAGTTCATCGTTGGATAGGTCATCATGGCTTGATCATGCATCTATGTGGTTTGGGTTGTCAATTCATTATTTGCTTAACAGTGAGTGAAGGAATTTAAGGTGGGCAGTGTTAATTGTTTTCATTAAACGCCAAATGTATTGTTTATATTTGATTTGTGTAACTGAGTGATCGGGTGATAAACTAGCTTTAATTAGACAGACTAGTCTATTTAAGCGTTGTAACTAATTTATTAATATCGGGAATGTGTAAATAATATGAAAAAGATTCTAGGTTTGTCGGTTGTTGCTTCTGTTGCTTCTGTTGCTTCTGTTGTTTTGATGACAGGTTGTGCGTCTATTCTTAATGATAAAACCCAAATGGTGAATATCACTGCATCAAACGGCGCAAAAGTAAGTGCAAATGCTGACGGAAAAGTATTCCAAACCCCAGCTATTGTTGGTTTACAGCGTTCAAAGTTAGATAAAATCATTACAACATCTGACAGCAGCTGTAATCCACAAACATTAGCACCTAAAAAACTAGACTATATATTCTTAATTAACGTCTTTGTTCCTTTTGGTGCTTCGGGTTCAACAACTGACTTTGCTACTGATAAAATGTGGAAGTATGAAGACAACCTAGTGATCTCTTGTAAATAATCTTGGCACTGATCAAGCCATGGAAGGAGAGCTTTTTAGCTCTCCTTTTTTTAGTTATTTATTCCCCATTGTCGGTTTATGCCCAACCGTTCAATACTGCATCTGAACAGGTTGTATCAGATGAGACACTACTTGTTAAAAAAGCTGTGGATGATGAGATTTATAACAAAGCCGAGTGGAGTGCACTACTTCATGTCTATAACAATAAGCCATATATCAAAGACGTTCGGTTTTTATTAAGTTGGCCTGATTTTTCGTTAAAAAATGAACTTCGTTTAAATATTCAAGCGATGCTGAATCAGAAAAATAACCAAGCATTTATCTGCAAATTTCCAGCGCGAACATTGTGGTTGCAGCAACAATTGCAATTGCCGTCGGTTTCTTTTACACAATGTACTGACTTTATAGAATATTTAGACAATGCGCCTGTTGATCAAATTAAACTAGTCTACGTGGCTGAAAATATTACTCAGCCATCGAGCATGATGGGGCATGTATTGCTTCAATTATCTGGTTTAAATAAGAAAAATAAATATGTTGATCATGCTGTTTCATTTTATACCGATGTGAGTGGTTTCAACGCGCCGAAATTTATGTTCCAAGCAACGGTGACAGGGAAGAAAGGCTATTTCTCATTGTCGCCGCTGAATGAAAAACTGGAAAGATATCATCATCAAGAACAGCGTAATATCTGGACGTATGAACTCGCTTTAACCGAGGAACAGAAACAGCGGATTCAATACCATGTTTGGGAATTGAAAACTGCGCCGCTGACGTATTATTTCAAAGGCTATAACTGCGCCACATTGACCCATTTCATCTTGGCGACGACAGGGAATACTGAGATTGAAAATCACTATGGTGCGATATTAACGCCGCTGGATATTGCCAAAAGTGTCGATGCTGCTCACATGATTGCCAGCACGACCTTACAACCATCGGATACTTTTGCGATCCGAATGTTGTCTGATCAGTATCCGCATGCTTGGCAAAAAAATCTAAAAACGGCGATAGAGAATCGTTCCGTTAAAGCACTTATTGAAAAAACATCTACGCCAGTCGATCAATTTGTCATGTATCAGATTGCCTCGCATGACAGAGATTTCATGAAGGATAAAGGATTGCTGAAGGCTGATGATCAAACCTTAGATCAACAGCTCGAACTGTCAAAACCTTTGATTCGTGATTTTGTGATTGATCTTACTCAGTATAAAAATCCTTTGATATCACCAGATGATAGTCAGATTTCGATTGGTGGTGGTTATAACAATCATCAATCTGAGATTAAGTTAGATTATCTTCCTACGGCGCAAAAGCTTGAAGATGACAGTAGTCAGTCGGCAAGTGAGCGTGAGTTATTACTGGGTAATATTGGGCTGAAGTATCTGGTGAAAGAACAGAAGCTGAAAATTGATTATCTAAAGTTGTATTCGATGTCGTCGTTTATACCCGTTGATGTGTTTACTGGCGGAATATCAGGGAAGTTATCGATCACTTATGAACCAAGATTTGACACGGCGTTGCAGGAGCAACAGTCCACGACCATTGAAGGTGGCGCTGGACTGACTTATCAGATCATGCCGAATTTAAGTGTTTCGGCACTTGGGTTGTTGGGTGTAGATTATTTAGATCATCGGTTGAGTGCGCATGTTGCGCCTAGCATTGGGTTAATCGCCAATGAAAAATTCGATATGAAGTCGGTGATTCAATATCAGCGTGTTTATCAAACAGAGCAGTTTAATCGTCCGTATAACTCAATTAAGTGGATTCAATCCAAGCGGCTCAACTCTGAATATAGTGTGCAGTTTAGTTATGGGAATGTCTGGAACAACGAACGTAGTCAGTCATCGTCTACATTAATGCTCAAGAAGATATTTTAGTCGGTTGCTTGATTTCAATCCTTTTACTGGCTGTTATGCGGGTCATAAATTACCAATCAAAATCTCTTACTGCCTAATAAATATGCGATAGTTGCGATATTACTATGGCTAATATTTCCATATCTGATGTTTCATCGTCGATTAAAGTGAGTGAGCGTTATGAGCAAAATGAGAATCAATTTTCAACTCCAATCCATTGCACTTGGTGTTTGCTTGAGTCTTTCCAGTTTTATTGCTTATGCGGATTCACCGCAGATTGATAATTCACAATTAAAACCACGTACTTTGCTTAAGGTTGATGAGGCGGGTTTGAAAGGCGAATGGGTAGGTAAAGTTGCGCCTGATTTTCGCTTGCAAGATCAAAATAAAAAATGGCATACGTTAAAAGAATACCAAGGTAAATGGTTGGTGCTTTATTTTTATCCTTTGGATGATTCGCCCGGTTGTACAGAAGAGGCGCGTCAGTTTAAAGACCTTTATCCAACCTATCAGAAGCGTAATATTACGGTGTTGGGTGTGAGTTTGAATGATGTGGATTCGCACAAATCTTTCGCTGATAAATTGGGTTTGCCTTTTCCATTGCTTGCGGATAGCAAACATGATTTAGCGCGTGCGTTTAAGGTGTTACGCGGTTTTGGCATGTTGTCGATGGCGCGCCGTGAGACGTTTTTGATTGATCCGCAGGGTGTGATTGTTTATCACTATGCGAGTGTGAATACACAGTCGCACGCGGCGCAGGTGTTGAAGGATATTGAGGCGTTGTCGCAGCACTGAAATGGCGTGAAGCGATTGTTGATCGGCGTAGGATAATATCCATAAGCGGTAGACGATGATCATTCAGGATGACTTATGAAAGTTTTCTTTAACGAGTCGGAAGATAAAGCAGGGAAGCTGATTCAATCCTTAAGGTCGGCGATTGATCTGAATAAGACATATCGTTTAAGCGTGGTTTCTTGTTTTTTATCGGATGATATCAATGATCATTTAACGTTTATCAATGATCTGACTCAATATTTTCAAATATCAAAATTCTCACTCTATATTGATTCCAGACAAATTATTAAGATTGGCGTTGCGCCGCTGATTGAGCTTTCAGCGCAAATTTGTCGTGAGCGAGGCGAGGGTTGGTTTGAGATTTTGGCCGTTGATACGCCACATCTGATTCATACGAAGTGTGTTGTGTTGCTGAGTGAGCATGAAAGCGTAGGCGCGTTGGTGGTGACTTCGAGTAATTTTTCTAAGCATGGCTTCTTTGATCATGTAGGAAATTATGAGTCGGGTTTGTTGACGACGGATTTGGGTTTGGTGAAAGCATTTTTAGCCAGTATTCCTCGAAATTATCTTAAACGGTTAAATGAGTTAGAGGTATTTGAGTCGGTTAATAGTTTTACTTTTCAGTATGCGCTGATTCGAGAAGGGCTTTTCATGCGGCAATGGCATGGCACGATTGAGCAGTATTTTTCAGTTCAATATGATTTGACCGAGTTCGGACAACATCAGGTTAATGGCGATGAATTGCAGGCGTTAGGTTTTTCGTTTGATGTGGATAGGATTAGTCGTCAGTATTTATCCTTTGAAAATATTCCTGTAAATAGAGGCTTTTTTGAATTATGGGATCAAGGCATTGAAACTCATTTGGGACATTGGATTCCGAAATCGCTCATACTGAATCGAGTTAATAAAAAGAAGATTGAGCAGTTTTATCATGAAATAATTGAATGTGTTGAACGGCAATTGATTCAGCATAAAGAAGAAATGGAAAGTGATTTTGAGATGCTTATTGCGAAAGGTTTGATCGTCTTGGGTCAGTCGCCCATTTTACAGATTCAAGGAAAATTACAGCATTTAGAAAGTGATGATTTGAAAGTTGAACAATTGCGTAGTCACTTGTCGATATTTATTGTTCCTTATAATTTGACCCAGACTAGAGAGATTCTTGGGGTGTTTGAGGAAATAAGGGATGCGTGTGTATTTCACGCTGAGACGAACGATGTGATGCTTAAGGTTACTAATGCGATTCGGTTTAAGAAGCCTAGTTTGGCAAACTGTGACTTTTAAAAAAGATACTAAATGAGCTCTACAACGATTCGCAGAATTCCAGAACCGCTTTATTCGCAAGTGCTGGACTTGGCGCTTAAAATTACGAATGCCAGTGAGGCTAACGACACAGTGTTACAAGCAGCAGCTTTATTTGAGCTGCAAGCGTTTTATGAGCAATTGAAGGCATCAGGTTCTTCGGATCCTTTTGTGACGGAAGCTCTAGCTGATTACACAGGGGATCATCAACAGGCGGCTCAATTGTATGAGCTTGCTATTAGTCAGAGTGCTTCATTTGACGGAGAGCCTACGCATACGAAGAAAATAGCGCTGGCAAAACGCCGTATTGATCTTGGTGAACCGATAGCTGCACGTCATTTATTACGGCAAGCAAGAGAAGACGCTAATACTTTTGGGGATGCTGATTCAGTTAAAGAAACAGACGAGTTATTAGCTCAAATGTTAGAGTAACAAGTTAGTTAACAATAAATTTTATTGCATCTGGAGCTAACTTTTTATGAAGATGAATGAGAAAAGATCAAAAAATACACCACCGAATGAAACAGGGGTATTTCTAAGCGGTTTATGCTTGTGGATACTTATTGGATTGCTTGGAGCTGTAATATTTTATAGAAATCAGCCTGAGCCAATGTCCACAGGGCGTGGCACAGTTTTACTGGGTCTATACATAATGGTTTGGGGTTTTATGTATTTGGCTAGTTATTATTTTAGTCACAAAGCAATATTCTTCCGTGTGCTTATCTGGCATTGTGAGCACGCATCAGCTCCAGCAGGAAGGAGAATGGCATTCTTCTATTTCTTGTTGGCATTTATTATAGGCTTCGCGATTCTATTAGGTGGTTTAGGAGTTATTTAAAGAAACCAAATCTTTATTATCATAAAAAAGCCCCATCTCACGATAGGGCTTTTGTACTTCTAATCTAAATTATTTCAATTCAGAAGATGATTTATTCAACAGACGACGGGCAACGATCAGCAATTGAATTTGCTGTGTGCCTTCGAAGATATCGAGGATTTTTGAGTCGCGGCCCCATTTCTCAAGCAATTCTACTTCGCTGTAACCAACTGAACCACACAGTTCGATACATTTCAGCGTCACTTCATTGGCAGTACGACCTGCTTTTGCTTTCGCAATT
>JANYEL010000106.1 GCA_025363155.1 Moraxellaceae bacterium | reverse complement strand
GTGCTCTGCTGTCAGTCCATAACCGTCTTTACCCGACAGATAGTGATTGATCACGTCGAGCTTCAGTTCAATCGAATGCTTACTGATAAAAAACTGCACCTTAATCAGTTGGAGGGTGTCCAACTTTTGGGGTGCAGTTCATGAGGCGGTTTTTTTATGCCTGTGTATAATCCAGTTTGACTCAGGCCAAATTCGATTATAGTATTGTATAACAGCAGTATTTTAGGGTAGACGTGCTGACTTCTTGGTGTTATGTTGTCGCATAGGCTTTATTGTGATCACTGAGTCGTATGTGTTTGCTCAGATTGATTTATATTGCTAATGGATTCCTGTTGGTAGCGGTTTGATTGGTTCGCAGTGTTTATTTGTAATTAATAGTTAGTTTTGGATGTATCCCTCAAAAAAAGTATATGGAGCGACGTTGTTATGACTACTGGATTAAATAAGTCAGACATTATTGACCGCATGGCAGGTCTTCATCATCAACAATCTGAGCCAGCAATCGAAGAAGCTGTCAAAGTGATGCTAGAGCAAATGGTTGATACCTTGACCGACGGTAATCGCATTGAAATTCGTGGCTTTGGTAGTTTTGCGCTACATCATCGTGCGGCACGCGCGGGTCGTAATCCAAAAACAGGCCAATCTGTTGCAGTCGATGCGAAGTCAGTTCCACACTTTAAACCAGGTAAAGCGCTGCGCGATGCAGTGAATCCTGAGAAATAATTCGTAAGACGGCTTTAAATATAAAGCCTACAAACGCATAAGGATGTCGTTTGATAGACTTGATCGTATTTAAAGTGAGTTTAAGTACGATTTGTCCTTTTTTTAAAAGTATAATTTTGGAGAATTGACGATGCGTTTTCTTTTTCTCGTCTTGCTCATTGCGCTATTTGGTTATTCCTTGGCATTGGTTCTTGCTAATAGTATTAATACCCAAGTCGATTTGTTATTTGCTCAAATTCCAACAATGAATCTCGGATTGCTGTTGGTGATGACGCTCGTATTAGGTGTGATTACTGGCTTACTGCTCGGTGTTCTTGTGTTTCGCGTTGTTCAAACGCGTTGGGAAGTTACCCGTTTGAATAAAGAGTTAGAGTTGGTGCGTGCACGTCATATCCAAGCGGCTGCTGCTGCAGCAGCGGCAACAGCATCGGTTGCGACTCCTGCGCCAGTTAAGCGTGATGATGTGACGATTGTTCCACCGATGATGTAAGGACGGATGGAATCATAAAAAAAGTCGAGTTTAGCTCGGCTTTTTTTTGTACCCGTTTTTATCTTGGATTGTAGGTGTTGTGTCGAACGCAGATTAAACCATTACGTTTGATGGTACGGTATAATAAGAAAAATTTCTGTTGAAAGCCTTGTGATTCGTGAAGTCGGGGCTGGCGAACGTTAAGTGTTCCAATTATTTTGATTTAAGAGAGTTCATTCCCGTGAGTTTAATCGTCGCATTAGATACCCATTCCGAATCTGCTGCACTTGCATTGGCAGATCAGCTTGATCCTGCACAGTGCCGAGTGAAAGTTGGCAAAGAGCTTTTTACCTATGCGGGCCCTGCCGTTGTAAAGTCTTTGCATGCACGTGGCTTTGAAGTGTTTTTGGATTTGAAATTTCATGATATTCCAAATACCACAGCGCACGCTGTTCAAGCGGCTGCTGATTTGGGTGTTTGGATGGTCAACGTCCATGCTAGCGGTGGTCGTCAAATGATGCAAACTGCTGCTGAACGTTTAAGATTGGGTGGTTATCGGACGCATCTTATTGGTGTGACTGTATTAACTTCAATGACTGCTGAGGATTTGGTCGATATTGGTATTACTGAGACACCTGAGCGGCATGTTCTACGGTTGGCTAAACTGGCTCAAGAGAGCGGCTTAGCGGGTGTGGTGTGTTCTGCACAGGAAGCGGCAATGTTGCGTGCGCAGTTGGGTAATGACTTCCTGTTAGTGACTCCGGGGATTCGTCCAGCGGGCAGTAACTCCGATGATCAAAAACGTATTGTGACGCCAATTGATGCCATGAATGCAGGGGCAAGCCACCTCGTGATTGGTCGTCCGATTACGCAATCGGAATCTCCGAAGCAAACGGTGTTGGATATTTTGGCGAGTCTGAAATCTTAGTTTAAAAATATACCGTGCGTAGGGATTTCCCTTGTGGTCGCCCGCTTTGGATACTGTCTTAGGGCGACCACAAGGGTAGCTCCTACATGCTCTGCTTCTAATTATTTGAATCTGCTAGCCAATACTCTTTATTAAAGCAGGTATAGGGTGCACATTGTGCACCCTTTTTTATTTATTTGAATAAAGGTGCGCCGTACGTACCCTACGATTGCTCAATCGATACCCCACATTTCGACATGCTCAATGAGTTTTGAGAGTGGATTTTCAGGCAATAAAAAACGCCCAATAAAGGACGTTTTTTTTGCAACTCAAGCAAAAATTATGCTTTTACGAGTGCCTTGATATGACCATTCAAACGGCTCTTGTGACGAGCAGCTTTATTCTTGTGAATAATGCCTTTGTCAGCCATACGATCAATCACAGGAACTGCTAGCTTGTAAGCTGCAGTAGCTGTTGCGTGTTCGCCAGTAGCGATCGCATTGATTACTTTCTTGATGTATGTGCGAACCATTGAACGTAGGCTAGCGTTATGTTGACGTTGTTTAACGTTTTGACGTGCACGTTTGCGAGCTTGGGCTGAATTTGCCACTCAAGCGACTCCTTTAGATGTATAGGGTAATTGACTTCATCACAATTAAAACAAGCAATAAAGCCGCTTAAATGTGCTAATAGTTCAAATTAAGGCGCGAATTATGCCGCGTTGCCATTATAAAATCAAGTTAAACGATCTGTTAATTTGCTCAGATTCAATATTTTTACAAAATCACGTTATATTCGATTCTCTTTCGCATGTTGAAAACAGCTAGCATACGAGTATTGCTATGATTGCGTCGAATTGCTGGAATACAGAGGATGTTATTTTGAAAAACGCTGCAGAGAGTGAATCAGTATTACCAAGTGCGGTTGTGATAGGTGCAACCGGGTTGGTTGGACGTCAGTTGATACAGCAATTGTTGACCTCGGGTCATTATCGTGAAGTGTATGCGGTTGTTCGTAAACGTTTTGATTTGGCATCAACGACAGATGCTGTGTTAACGTGGATCGAAATTCCTGATTTCACGCAGCTCAAAGTTGAGCTGCAGAAGTATGATTTTAAAGACGCTGATGCGTTTAGCACATTAGGGTCAACCTTGAAGCAAGCTGGCAGTAAGGCGGCGTTTTATCAAATTGACCATGATTATAATTTGGTGTTTGCTGAAGTGACTCAACAGCAAGGCGCGCGTCATTTATTAATTGTTTCGGCAATGGGTGCAGATACGGGTTCGTTGGTTTATTACAATCGCGTGAAAGGTGAGCTAGAACAAGATGTTCAGCATTTGAATTTTGCGCATTGTTCAATTTTTCGTCCGTCGTTACTGCTGGGTGAGCGTAAAGATGCGCGTTTAGTGGAGGGCGCAGCACAAAGTCTTTTCCAATGGGGGAATAGTCTGTTGCCGAAGACTTTTTATGCACGTCCGATTACTGCACAGCAAGTTGCAACTGCGATGTGTCAGGTCGCACTGTTGAAATCGAAAGCTGCAGATCAAGATCCAACTGCGGAACCAGTTTATTCGCCTGAACGTTCTGCGACCTCTCATATTGAGATTTATTCAAACAAAATGATGCTGAGTACATCGTAATTTGATGTTGAATTTTAATCTTTAAGAATTATTTTTAACCTGTTTTACCAACCCATTAGGAGCGTCAGTCATGACTATTGCCCAATCTGTGCCTTTTGTTACGTGTGATTTGTTGGATGATCATCCAGATACGCAAGTGTGCAGTCCTTCTTTGGATGGTAAGTTTTTCCACAATTTTGGCGGAAGAAAAGCATTTGGCGGCGAGATTGTGACGGTGAAATGTTTTGAAGATAATTCACGCGTCAAAGAGTTGCTCGCTACCGAAGGCGCAGGTAAGGTGCTGGTCGTTGATGGCGGGGCGTCAATGCGCTGTGCGTTGTTGGGTGATTTGATTGGTGAGAGCGCGGTGAAGAATCATTGGGCAGGCGTGATCGTCTATGGTTGCGTGCGTGATGTGGATGCATTGGCGACACTTGATTTGGGTGTGCAAGCCTTAGCGAGTATTCCACAAAAAAGTAATCGTAAAGGCTTGGGCGAAATCAATGTCGCGCTAGATTTTGGTGGCTTGTTGATTGAATCAGGTATGTTTATTTATGCGGATAATAATGGCATTTTAGTATCTGATGTCTCGCTCATCAACGATGCGTCATAAGCAACAATTAACATTAAATTAGGAATAATAAATGCATCATATTAAGGTTTTACAATCAGTTATTGGTACCTTGCTTGAGGGTGGGCGCGGCGTCACGGGTACAGCAACGCCGATGCAACCTGAGAAAGCGATTCAGTTATACGATATGGAGGGGTGTCCATTTTGTCGTCGTGTCCGTGAAGTGCTAACGATGTTGAATCTGGATTTTGAAGTGTATCCTTGTCCAAAAAATGGCACGCGCTTCCGTCCTGTGGCAGAAGAGATTATTAAATCAATCGGTGGATCAGTCAGTTTTCCATTAATGATCGATCAAAATACAGGTGAGAAATTGCAAGAGTCGCAGGCGATCATTAATTATCTGTTTAAAAATTATGGAAAAACAGGAAAGACACCAGCCAAATGGAAGAACTTATCGAAGCAACCCATTGCCGGTACGCTGGTTAGTGGTGTTCGGATGATGCATGGCTTAAAAGCTGATGCGACCAATATCAATAGAGCCGTGCCAGCAGAGTTGCTGCATTTATGGAGTTTTGAGGGCAGTCCTTTTTCGCGCTTGGTGCGTGAGCGTCTTTGTGAGCTTGAGTTGCCTTATGTACTGCATAATGTGGCGAAAGAGCGCTGGCAAGATATGGGACCAGCGGTTTTTCGTGCAAAACCAGGTCCATACGTACCATTGGCAGGCGGTAAGCGTGAAAAAGTGTTGCCAAACATGCAAGGACGCCTGCAAGTTCCATTTTTAATCGATGATAATACTGGTGTGCAGATGTTTGAATCCAAAGATATTATTCAATATCTCAATCGTACTTATGGTTAAGTTGTAAAGCGCACACCGTTTGAAGTCGATTTTGTGAGATAAAATCGACTTCAAACGCATGTTTTCCCTTGCACTTCTTCGTTCAGTCACCATAATACATACAGACTCGCGTGGGCAGTTTAGTTGCCTCGATTTTGTTGCGGTTTTTGTATATGCGGTTGATGTGGTTTTGCGATGGATATTTAATAATGTCGCGGTTTGCGGCAAGTTGGTATAGCTGATTTTGAACGATTGTTTTATAGCGGTTTTGCTCGCTTGAGTTATAGTTTTAGTCAAAATTTATTTAAAGTCATTTATTTAGAGTCGATAGTCAATGTTAGCTAGTCTGGTCGGTGGCGTTTTTGGCACCAAAAATGAACGTGAACTTAAACGGATGCGTAAAAGCGTCGAAGCCATTAATGCTTTTGAGCCGACGATTTCGGCATTGAGTGATGCTGAAATTGCTGGAAAAACCACAGAATTTAAGCAACGCTATCAAGAAGGCGCGACTTTGGCGAGTTTGTTGCCAGAAGCGTTTGCGGTGTGCCGCGAGGCGAGTAAACGCTCGCTGGGTATGCGTCATTATGATGTGCAGCTGATTGGCGGTATTACGTTGCACGAAGGTCGTATTGCAGAAATGCGTACGGGTGAGGGTAAAACGCTCATGGCGACCTTGGCGTGTTATCTGAACGCGCTGAGCGATTCAGGTGTGCATGTCATTACCGTGAATGATTATTTGGCAGCGCGTGATGCGGAATTAAACCGTCCATTATTTGAATTCTTGGGTTTGACCGTTGGTGTCATTCGCTCAATGCAAGCACCGAATGAAAAACATGATGCCTATCGTGCTGACATTACTTACGGAACCAACAACGAATTTGGTTTTGATTATCTGCGCGATAACATGGTATTTACGCCAGAAGAGAAAAAACAGCGTGGTCTGAACTACGCCATCATCGATGAAGTGGATTCGATCCTGATTGATGAAGCGCGTACGCCGTTGATTATTTCTGGTCAAAGTGATGATTCTTCAAAACTTTACGCCATGATTAATGCTCTCGCACCGGAACTGACTCGTCAGAAAGAAGAGAAAGTTGCGGATGGTGGTCATTTCTGGATTGATGAAAAACAACGCAGCATTGACATGACCGAAGTTGGTTATGAGTTTGTTGAAAAACGTTTAACCGAAATGGGTTTGCTGGAAGAAGGCGACAGCTTGTATTCACCCAGCAAACTGAATTTGGTTCATCATGTGAATGCCGCATTGCGCGCGCATCATTTGTTCCAACTCGATGTGCATTACATCGTCAGTGAAGGCGAAATCGTCATCGTCGATGAGCATACTGGTCGTACCATGCCAGGTCGTCGTTGGTCTGAAGGCTTGCATCAAGCCGCAGAAGCCAAAGAGGGTTTGAAGATCCAGAACGAAAATCAGACCCTTGCAACGACTACATTCCAGAACTATTTCCGCCTGTATCATAAATTGGGCGGCATGACGGGTACTGCGGATACTGAAGCAGCTGAATTTGCACAAATTTATGCGATTGATGTGGTGGTGATTCCAACGCATAAACCGATGGTTCGTATTGATAATAATGACTTAATTTTCCTCACTAAAGTGGGGAAATACAAAGCTATTATCGAAGAAATCAAGCGTATTCAAAAAACTGGCGCGCCAGTGCTTGTCGGTACAGCCACCATTGAAGCCAGTGAATTCTTATCGAAGATGCTGACTGAAGGTGGAATTGCCCATGAAGTATTGAACGCGAAACAGCATGAGCGCGAAGCTTATATTATTGCTCAAGCGGGTAGTCCTTCTGCGATCACGATCGCCACCAATATGGCGGGTCGCGGTACAGACATCCTGCTCGGTGGTAACTGGAAGGTAGATCTTGCAGCTATTGAAAACGCGACTGAAGCGGATGCAGACCGTCTGCGCGCCGAGTGGGAAGAGAAGCATAAGCAAGTGATTGATGCAGGTGGTTTGCATATCATTGGTTCTGAGCGTCATGAATCACGTCGGATCGACAATCAGTTGCGCGGTCGTTCTGGTCGTCAAGGCGATCCGGGTGTGTCACGTTTCTATTTGTCACTTGAAGATGATCTGATGCGTATTTTCGCGGGTGATCGTGTGACGGGCATGATGCGTGCGATGGGTCTGAAGGACGACGAAGCGATTGAACATAAAATGGTCAGCCGTTCGATCGAAAATGCCCAACGTAAAGTTGAAGCGCGTAACTTTGATATTCGTAAAAACTTGCTTAAATATGATGATGTTGCGAATGAGCAACGTAAGATTATTTATGGTCAACGTGATGATGTGCTGTACGAGCCAACGATTCATGATGGCATTTTGAACATGCATGATGATGTGGTGAATGGTCTGATCGATAACTTCATTCCACCAGAAAGTATTGATGATCAGTGGAATATTCCTGGTTTAGAAAATGCTTTGTCTGTTGAATTTGGTTTGAATCTTCCTGTTCAAGAGTGGCTTAAAAGTGATCGCCGCTTAGATGAGGTAGGTCTGCGTAAGAAAATCGTTGACGCCTCACTTGCCCATTACGAAACACGTCGCACCCAAATGGGCGATGAATCCGCAAATATGCTCGAACGTCACTTCATGTTGCAATCGCTTGATCGTCATTGGAAAGAACATTTGGCTGCGATGGATTATTTGCGTCAAGGTATTCATTTACGTGGTTATGCGCAGAAGAATCCTGAGCAAGAATATAAGCGTGAAGCATTCACCTTGTTCCAGAATATGCTGGCTGCTATTAAATCTGAAGTGATTCAGGATTTGTCACGCATGCATGTGCCTACTGCTGAAGAGTTGGCGGAAATGGAAGCACAGCAACAACGTGATGCTGAAGCAATGCGTTTGCAGTTCCAACATTCTGAAGTCGATGGTTTGACCGGTGAAGAGTCGCAAGATCCAGCTCTTCATGCTTTCAACCAGTCTGATACTCGTTTGAGTGGTTCATCAACTGAAGCGAATCCGTATGTTGCGATGAATATCGGACGCAATGAACTATGCCCATGTGGTTCTGGCAAGAAATATAAGCATTGTCATGGTGCGCTTGCTTAAGCGCAATTCGACTGATGTAAAAAAAACGGACCTTTGGGTTCGTTTTTTTATGGGTTTTATTCATCGTAATAGCTAACTGAGCTTGTCGAAGTGTGCGGGTAAATATCAAAGAAGGTTGAGATGTCCACTTCGACAGGCTCAGTGAACTTAGATTTTTAGGAGGTTAAAAAGAACAGTGAGTTGCGTCAATTTGAGATAATTTGGTTGTAACAAGCAAAAAAACACCCCAATTAAGGGGCATCTTTATTTTCAACGCTTATTAAACAGCAGCTTTCAAACCAGCTGCTTTATCAGTACGTTCCCAACTGAAGTGCAAGCCATCTGCTGGACGACCGAAGTGACCGTAGCTCGCAGTTTCTTGATAAATTGGATGTAATAAATCAAGCATGCGGCTAATGCCATATGGACGTAGATCGAAGTGTTCGCGGACGAGTGCAATGATGGTTTCATCACTGACTTTGCCAGTACCAAAGGTATTGATTGAAATCGAAGTCGGTTCAGCAACACCAATGGCATAGCTGACTTGGATTTCGCATTTATCCGCAAGACCCGAAGCGACAATATTCTTCGCAACATAACGACCTGCATAGGCTGCAGAACGGTCAACTTTTGATGGGTCTTTACCCGAGAATGCACCACCACCATGACGTGACATGCCGCCGTAAGTATCAACGATGATTTTACGACCCGTCAAACCACAGTCTCCGACTGGGCCGCCGATGATAAATAAACCTGTTGGATTGATATGGTATTGAGTTTTCTCATGCAGCATTTCTGCTGGGAAAATCTTTTTCACCATTTCTTCCATCACGGCTTCTTTCAGTGATTCTTGAGAAATAGATGGATCATGCTGTGTCGACAATACGATGGCATCCACATATTTTGGAATGCCATTTTCATATTGAAAGGTGACTTGGCTTTTTGCATCAGGACGTAACCAAGGCAGGATGCCGCTTTTACGCAGCTCCGCTTGTTTTTGCACTAAGCGATGCGCGTAGCAAATCGGAGCAGGCATGAGTTCAGGTGTTTCGTTTGATGCATAACCAAACATCAAACCTTGATCGCCTGCGCCTTGATCTTCAGGGCGTTGACGGTCTACACCCTGTGCGATGTCAGGTGATTGTTTACCTAAAATATTTAAGACCGCACAAGTCGAACCATCGAAACCGAGGTCAGAGTGGTTATAACCAATGCTGTTTACTGTGTCGCGTGCGATTTTTTCATAATCGACATTTGCAGTGGTGGTGACTTCACCAGCCAAGACAACAACGCCAGTTTTAACCAGCGTTTCACAGGCAACACGTGCATATTTGTCTTGAGCGAGGATCGCATCAAGAATTGCGTCGCTGATTTGATCAGCCATTTTATCCGGGTGGCCTTCACTGACCGATTCAGAAGTAAAAACAGAATATTCGCGCATGAAAAACCCAATAGTATGTATAAATTCCTAACCACTAATGATAACTTTATTTTTTATTGGGAGCTAGGGATCTAGACTATAAATGCACATGAGAATGGTTCATGAAATTGACAATAATTTTCATGATTAGATCGCTCTAGTCACGATCAAAATGTGTTTCTTTGATAAGAAAGCTTTACCCATTCTGCCAATTCAACGACAATACGTCTTCGAATTTGTTCGTGCCCATTTTCGCATTAGGTATTTGTTATGACTCAAACGTCCCACACGGTAAGCCAGCCGATTTTTAATCCACCGTTGAATCAACGCCCACTTGCCAATGCAATCCGCGCGCTGTCAATGGATGCGGTTCAAAAAGCCAACTCAGGACACCCCGGTGCGCCGATGGGTATGGCGGATATCGCCGAAGTACTGTGGCGTCAAATTTTGCGTCATAACCCAAGTAATCCGAATTGGGTCAACCGTGATCGTTTCGTGTTATCGAATGGTCATGGCTCAATGTTGCAATACGCGTTGCTACATTTGACTGGTTACGATGTAACGATTGAAGACATTAAACAGTTCCGTCAATTGGACAGCCGCACACCCGGTCATCCTGAATATGGTTATACCGTGGGTGTAGAAACAACGACAGGCCCACTGGGTCAAGGTATTGCCAATGCCGTTGGTTTTGCTGTTGCAGAAAAAACCTTAGCAGCGCAGTTCAACCGTGAAGGTTTGAATGTTGTTGACCATTTCACTTATTGTTTTGTGGGTGATGGTTGCTTGATGGAAGGGATTTCGCACGAAGTCTGTTCGCTTGCTGGCACATTGGGTCTGGGTAAACTGATTACTTATTATGATGATAATGGCATTTCAATTGATGGTGAAGTGGAAGGTTGGTTCAGCGACGATACGCAAAAACGATTTGAAGCGTACGGTTGGCATGTGATTAAAGTCGATGGTCACGATGCAAAAGCAATTCGTGAAGCGACTTTGGAAGCACAAGCAGAAACCAAAAAACCATCATTGTTGATCTGCAAAACGATTATTGGTTTGGGTTCGCCAAACAAACAAGGCAAAGAAGATTGCCACGGCGCGCCACTCGGTGCAGCTGAAATTGCATTAGCACGTACAGAGTTGGGCTGGAACGATGAAGCATTTGTCATTCCAGAAGAGATCTATGAAGCGTGGGATGGTAAAGCGAAAGGTTCAGCACTTGAACAGCATTGGGATTCTGTATTTGATGTTTACAGCCAACGTTATCCAGAATTGGCAGCCGAACTGACACGTCGTTTGAGTGGTGCTTTGCCTGCTGATTTTGAAGCGAAAGCGGATGCGTTTATCGCCGAATGTAATAGCAAAGGCGAAACCATTGCCAGCCGTAAAGCGAGCTTGAATACGCTGGAAGCATTTGGTCCAATTTTGCCTGAACTGCTTGGCGGTTCAGCGGATTTGGCAGGATCTAACTTTACCATTTGGAAAGGTTCTGTCGGCATTCAAGATAATGCTGCGGGGAATTATGTCCATTACGGTGTGCGTGAATTCGGCATGACGGCAATGGCAAATGGTATTGCGCTGCATGGCGGTTTGATTCCTTACGTTGCAACTTTCTTGATCTTTATGGAGTATGCGCGCAATGCGGTGCGTATGTCGGCACTGATGAAACAGCGCATTATTCACGTGTATACCCATGATTCGATTGGTCTGGGTGAAGATGGCCCGACGCATCAACCAATTGAACAAATTGCATCATTGCGTGGCACGCCGAATCTACATTTATGGCGTCCTGCGGATACTGTTGAATCAGCAGTGTCTTGGAAATTGGCGTTACAACGTCAAAATGGCCCAACCGCATTAATTTTCTCTCGTCAGAATTTGCCATTCCAAGCCCGTACTGCTGAGCAATTGGCAGATGTGGCGAAAGGTGGATATGTGTTGGCAAAAGAGAAGGGCGCGCTGAAAGCAATCATCATTGCGACAGGTTCTGAAGTGAGCTTGGCAATGGAAGCGTATGCACAATTGGATGGCGTGCGTGTCGTATCAATGCCTTCATGCGAAGTATTCGTTGAACAATCTGCTGAATATCGTGAATCGGTATTGCCAAGTGCAATTCGTGCGCGTGTTGCGGTTGAAGCGGCACATGTCGATTACTGGTGGAAATTTGTGGGTCTGGATGGTCGCGTGATCGGTATGCGTACCTTCGGCGAATCTGCACCAGCGCCGCAGTTGTATAAGCATTTCGGCATTACGACTGATGCGGTTGTGAATGCGGTGAAAGAGTTGATTGGTTAATTCTTTACGCTGTTAAATGTTAGACTCCAAAAACGGTGCAGTATTTGCGCCGTTTTTTACTTTATTGTTTTTGTAATATCAATCATTTAACGTTTTAATATATTCGTGTTCAAATCTTGAGACTTCGCTAATGACCCAGCCCAATAAACCACTCCGCGTTGCCATCAATGGCTTTGGTCGTATTGGGCGGAATGTATTGCGTGCATGGTTTGAAAATGACTGCAAGCCAGATATTGAAATCGTGGCGATCAATGATATTGCCGAGTTTGATATTCTTGCGCATTTGCTGCGGTTTGATAGTGCGCATGGTCGTTTTGATGGGACGGTGTTGTTGGATGGCTCACAGCTGATGGTGTCCAGTCATGGGCAAGTTCGTCAGATTCAACTACTGCAACAAGCTGATCCATCGAGTTTGCCATGGGCGGATTTAGAGATTGATTTGGTGCTGGAATGTAGTGGTCATTTCCGTTCGCGGGTGGATGCGTCGAAGCATTTGTCAGCGGGGGCGAAGCGGGTGATTATTAGTGCTGCGCCGTTTGATACGGTCGATGCGGCAATCGTTTTTGGTGTGAATGAAACGTCTTTAAAGCCTTCAGATAAAATCATTTCCAGTGTGTCGTGTACCACGCAAGCACTCGTGCCGTTGGTCAAAATTCTGGATGATGCGTTTGGAATTGAGTCCGCACTGATGACTGAAATTCATGCGATGACTGCTGATCAATCTGTACTCGATCATGCGCATCGTGATCCTCGTCGTGCGCGTGCTTCGGCACAAAATATTATTCCGACGACATCGAGTGCGTTGGGTGCGTTGAAGCGAGTATTGCCGCATATGGCGAATCGGATTGAGGGTTATTCAATTCGTGTGCCGACCTTAAATGTGGCTGCGATAGATTTATCGTTTGTGATGCAACGTCCTGCGACGATTGAGCAGATCAATCAGACTTTGGTTGAGGCGGCGCTTGGGCGTTATCAGCGGATTATGGATGTGACGGATCAACCGTTGGTGTCGAGTGATTTTAATCATCAGCCGTTTTCGCTGGTGGTGGATAGTTTGCAGACGATGGTGGTGGGGCGACAAGCCAAGGTTCTGGCTTGGTATGATAATGAGTGGGGTTATGCCAATCGGTTATTGGATTTGTGCGGCGTGATGGGGTGATTACATTAAACAATTGTCCGTGCATTGAAAAAATGTCCTGCTCCGTTACTGTTTAGTACGTAGTCAGCAATTTGAACATTGAAGCCTTTTTTAACATAATCCATAGCGATAGACTCTAAATACTCATTATCCACTTGAAAGCTTGCTAATTTTAATATTTCTATCCCTACAGAAGTTAACAAGTAAACCTCAGCTATAACATCTTTATTTGGATCATCATGGCTAAGAATAATTATTTTATTATTTGCTCTAAAATAACTAGTAAATTTATGTTTATCGACTGAACCGTATTTCGAAGTAATTCCTAACGATTCTACGCCAGACATAATGCCAATATCTTGTAGGAGTAGTAACTCGGTAAAACCTATTCCTTCTTTTTCTAAATAAACATCTTTATTTCTAAAAATGCGATTTTCGATAACAAATTTTGCAGCTTTACAGATCAATTCAGCCTCAGATTTTGAAAGATTTTTAAGGAAATCCAATGTTCTAATTGAATAGCTACCAGGCTGTTTTATTTCCCCAGCTAATATTTTTCCCCACAAACTTTGGAGTTCTTCAGACGAAACTCTTCCAGCATTCTCTCTCCATGAAAATAACCAATCATCATCAATAGATGCTTCGGTGGGATCATGAGAATCCTGCGCTAAAATATCTTCAGCAATTATGACAGCCTTAGCAACATTAACTTCTTTTCTAATGTTTTCAGAAATTTCTATTTGTGATGTTCTAATTATAATGTCAGATAAATCAATAGTTGGTTCAATTCGAGTGTTCTGGCTAGTGATTCCCGACAAATCCCCAATAAGCTTAAAATCCCCTTGTATCGGGGTGACAAATTTTCCAGATTTAATAGCACTTACCTGACTTTCAACATAAGCCAAATTTAACAATTCATTCTTTCGAATTTCCAATCGAGCATTAGCAACCCTTTTTTCTTGCCAAGGTTGTAATAGTCCCCCGATACCTTTTTCTGCCAAAGTTTCCCAAAGTTTGATCAGTAAGTTTTCACCTGGAGCTTCCATATTAATCCTTAAGCTTATTATCATCAGATAGTTGTTGGTTTACTGAAATTTGCAGAATGCAATTATATTACGGAACAATAGTAAACGTGATTAAAACTCACGCCACCAAAGCATAAGTCCCCGTCGCAAACGCCACCAATTTTTTCTCACCTTCAGGACTGATACTAAAAATATCCACGCGCATCACAACCGTTCTCCGTCCTTTTTTCACTAAAGTTCCTACTGCTTTTAAGTCTTGCGCGGCTGGACGCGCGAGGAAGTGCATGTGCAAATCCTGCGTGACAGACATCACCTGAGTATTATCCAACGCCAACACCAGCGTATACATTGCCAAGTCCGCCAGGAACATCATGGTTGGACCAGAAATGGTGTTGCCAGGGCGAATTTGTTTTGCGTGAAATGGCAGTACGCAAACCGCTTCAGGTAATTCAATATGCTCAATTCGAATCCCTGATTTCATGAAATCAGGTGAAACCTTTGCAATAATTCCCGCAACGATTTCAGCTTGAGTCGGCGTTCCTTGCATGGTGGTCATATTTTCCCTTTTAGTCATTCAGATTTAAGACTTTAGATGTGGATTATGGGTGCTAAATCATGCGGCTTTCAATGATTAAAAGTGTGACATGTGATGGAGTGATTTGCACCCTGCAAACCTGCACTGAACAGTACATGTAGAAAATGGGGGAGAGTCAGTTTTATGCTTGTTGGGCTTTAAAGAGCATTAACATGGCAACGCCGATTACAGACAGCGCAAAAACACGTTGTACAGTCTGTGCTTTAAACAGATTGATTAACTGGCGTCCACTGAACATGCCGATGATGCACGCAATAATAAAAGGTAAAGCGACATCGAGTGGGAAGGTATCTCCCTGAATTAGGCTAAACATAATCCGACTGCCACCAACCAATGCAACCACCATCAGCGATGTGGCAACAATGCCATGCATGCTAATGTCAGTTGCTTTGCGCAGTGCAGGAACCAGCACGAAGCCACCGCCAACGCCCAATAGCCCCGTGAGAAACCCAGTCAACATCCCAATTCCACCCAGAATAACCACGGTGCTCGGCGTCCAATGTAGACGTCCTGTATCAGGATTTAGGTTGCAAGGCGGGTAGGCTTCATTATTGGCGGTTGGAATTAAAAGGCGCGTGGCGACAACCAACATGGTGATGGCAAAAGCCGTCATGAGCCAGTGCGCGGGTAATAATTGAGCGGTATACAGTCCAATTGGCGTCATGGGAATGCCCATTATGGCAATCCAAATGGCCGCCCGATAACGCACCAGTTTGCGGAGAAAACCTTCCACTGCGCCGACAATCGCTGCACTTGTGACCGCGAGGAGTCCGATAGGAGCTGCTTGTGCTACTGACCACCCTTGACTAAACATCAGCGCAGGAATGGCTAGAATGCCGCCACCCGCGCCAGTCAATCCCAAAATAATTCCGACGAGTAGTCCAAGGATTAAAATGGTCAGCATGGTCTATATCCTAAGCTTTAGAGGACTGTTTAGATTTTTGACGATTAAACATTTCAAAGAGCGCCATTCCCAGCAACATGGCAATGACGAAAACGACGCCTTTAAACACGCCGCCACCGACTAATACCAACGCAGGGCCGGGGCATATCCCCGCAATTCCCCAACCGATCCCAAAGATCGCACCACCGATAATCAGTGGACGGTCGATTTTTTTGCCAGTCGGAAAGCGCAGCTGTAAACCAATGAGTGATTTCGTTCTTTTCTTTGCGACAAAGAAGCCAATACTTGCAACGGCAATCCCACCCGCCATCACAAATGCAAGGGAAGGATCCCATACGCCAGTCAGGTCTAAAAAACCCAACACTTTGGCAGGATTCGTCATGCCAGCAATTATTAAACCGATGCCAAAGATCAGTCCAATCAACCACGAAAAGAAAATATTCATGTTTAAAAGCTCCCGAATACATGACGCATCACGAACACGGTCATGATGCCCGATGCCATAAATGCTACCGTTGCAACGATTGAGCGTGGTGACAGTCGAGATATTCCGCAAATACCATGACCGCTGGTGCAGCCAGAACCATAGCGTGTACCGATGCCAACCAAGACACCAGCAAGCACCAAGAGCGGATAACTTGCATCGATCTGAATGTCAGGTAAAGGGGCGAATAGGCGATAGGTGATCGGTGCCATGATCATCCCTGCGACGAAGGCAAATCGCCATAGCACATCGTGTTTCACTGGGTTGAGTAAACCACCGACAATGCCGCTAATTCCTGCAATCCGTCCATTCACCAGCATAAAAAGAACCGCTGAAGCCCCAATGATTAAACCGCCAATTAGGGCAGATAATGGCGTGAAATGGCTGGTATCAATGATCATGACGCTCTCCTAATCTTTAGGGCAGTAAAGCTCATACAACAGTCCGAGAATGCTCAACGTTTTCTGATCAGCAACGGAATAATAAATCCGTTTGCCATCACGGCGGGTCTGGACTAACTTTTCAGTGCGAAGCACACCGAGCTGTTGTGATAACGTTGGTTGGCGAATCTCTAATGCTTCTTCTAATTCACTGACGGACATTTCACCTTGGCTTAATTGACAGAGCAAAAGTAGTCGATCTTCATTAGCCAATGTACGCAGGACAGTTGTTGCTTCGCTTGCCGCTGTGCGCATTTTGGTCATATCTGGTGGCTGTAGAGTGGTCGAGGAATTCATGAGAGGTCTCGTTAATTCACTGAATAATATATTATTGACATACAATATATAATAAAACATAATGTTTGTAAATATATTGTTTGAGGTGATGGCTATAACCCAGAATATTGAGATTCCAAATATAGAAAGCTTTTTTGATCTGATCACTGGAACTGTGACGTATGTGGTCTATGATGCAGTTGGTGGACATGCAGCCGTTATTGATCCTGTCTTGGACTTTAATCCGAAGTCGGGTCGAACGTTTACTCATTCGGCCGATGCGGTGATTGCGTTTATTCGCAAGACGCAGCTGACCTTGGATTGGATTTTAGAAACGCATGCGCATGCCGATCATTTATCAGCGGCTAGTTACATTCAA
>JANYEL010000093.1 GCA_025363155.1 Moraxellaceae bacterium | reverse complement strand
GATCAACTGCAAAATAAAGTCTGATGGATTTGGATGGTGGAGGAATTGTTGATATTCCACTGGGCTGAGCCATTCTTGCATTTTTTCAGATGAGTTCTTCTTGCGGAGTTTGGCGTTCAAATGATGCGCAAATCCGATGGCGCGGTAGAGGATGCGTTGGCGTACTTCATCGGGTAGCAGCAGACTTTCACGCGATAAATTACGCATGGTGACAATCAGCGCGCCCCATTCTTTACGCGCTTCCCACCAACGGTCGTAGCAGACGTTATTACGAAAGCCCAAGAAGATCGAGAGCGCTAAACCAATCAGTGAAAATGCTGCAATCGGTAACGCAGGTAAAATATTCGGATAGCGACTTTCAAAGCCAGAAATCGCAACCGATAATAAAATCACAAACACCAGTTGCGGCAAAATATTCGGCAGAATCGAGCCACGCCATGACAGCAGCATACGAAAGGCATTGGGGCGTGGACGTACAATCATGCAAATCTTCCATCAATCAATTTGGTCATTAACTAGAGATTAATTCGTTCGTATTGAAATAGCGAGGCATTACGCCGTTCATTGCCAGTGATTGGCTACCCGTTGAGCCGACAATCACATGATCAATCAATTGAATATCCAACAAATAACAAGCTTGCGCAAGTTGTCGTGTCAGCGCTAAATCGGCTTCCGATGGATTCGCAGGCGCATCGGGATGATTATGAGCAATGATAATTTGCACCGCCCGATGAGCCAACGCACGACTAAGCACTTCGCGTATATGCACTGAACAAGCAGTTGTTGTGCCAAAGAACATCTTTTCAAATGCCAATAAGCGCAATTGACTATCCAAAAATACAACGGCAAATACTTCGCGTCTTTCGGCTTTCAATTGCTGGGTAATGTAGCGTAATACAGCATTGGGATCGTTCAAGCCAATGCCTTGGCGCAGCTCACTTTCAACATGTCGTCTTCCAAGTTCGAGCGCCGCCATAAGATGCGCGTATTTCGCACTGCCGATGCCGTGACACGACATCACTTCATCAGGCGTCGCGGATAATAATCCCGCTAGTCCATCAAATCGCTCAATCATCGAACGTGCGAGTTCAATGGCAGACTGCTTCGCAGTACCAGTTCGTAAGAAGATTGCTAATAGTTCAGCGTCAGAAAGACAGCTTGCGCCTTTATCGAGCAGACGTTCACGCGGGCGTTCGGATTCTGGCCAGTCACGGATACTCAAGAGCATATGCTCCCAAAATAATTTTTCATAATATTCTAATTTTATAGATTTTTTTGTGTGGCGAAGTTTGCCATTCAATCCTAAGTAAAATCAAGTTTGTCCCATACAAAACTAAAGAAAACTCAACTTAATAATGACAACACTTTGGCAAAACGGTGGTTGGAGTGGTATCGTAACCAAAATTGATTTTGAGTGTGTTATCAATGCAAGCATCCGCAACTCCAGCATCATCAACGAATTCCACATCATCACAGACCACCAAGAACATTCTCTTAGGCGTCACAGGTGGCATTGCCGCGTATAAAAGCGCGTATCTCGTCCGTCGATTGAAAGATGCAGGGTTTGCAGTGCGTGTGGTGATGACTGCGGGTGCGCAAGCGTTTGTGACGCCACTAACTTTTCAAGCTTTATCTGGCGAGCCTGTGCATACCTCGTTGCTTGATCCTGAAGCGGAAGCGGGGATGGGGCATATTGAGCTGGCACGTTGGGCAGATTTGGTTTTGGTTGCACCAACTAGTGCGAATGCAATTGCACGCATTACCGCAGGTGCGGCAGATGATTTACTGACGACGGTGATTTTGGCAACACCAGCACCCGTTTTTGTCTCTCCTGCGATGAATCAACAAATGTGGCAAAACCGTATTACCCAGCGCAACTTACAGACGCTGCGGGATTATGGTTTTCAGGTCATTGCGCCTGATTCAGGTAGCCAAGCATGTGGCGATGTCGGTGAAGGGCGAATGCCAGAACCTGAAGATTTGGTGAAGATTGTTCAAGACTTTTTCAAAGGTAATAGATCTTCAAAAGCTACGTCCTCAAATGTGAATGAAACGCTAGCTGGCAAACATGTCGTCATTACAGCTGGCCCTACGCGCGAAGCGCTTGATCCTGTACGTTATGTCAGTAATCACAGTTCAGGGAAAATGGGTTTTGCGTTGGCGGAAGCCTGTCGTAATGCGGGTGCGCGTGTGACGTTATTGGCTGGCCCTGTGAGCTTGCCAACACCAGCTGGTGTTGAGCGCA
>JANYEL010000056.1 GCA_025363155.1 Moraxellaceae bacterium | reverse complement strand
GTGGATTACTATCGAGTTGACTTTGTATCTCTTGCTCGAGCTCAAGCGAAGACAATTGCAGCAAACGAATGGCTTGCTGCAATTGTGGCGTAAGCGATAACGAGTTAGAAACTCTCAGTCCAACGGATAACTTCATCTACTTCCTATCTCTCATATTCAAAAACCAATTTCTTTATGTGCTATGAGATTGCTCATTCACGACAAAACATACCCGCCATGTCATCGGCGAAAATCGTCTATTTCGAGAGTATACAACCGAAATTTGCGCGCGGATGCAATATTTATGCCTTCTTTTATCTTTTTTTATTCATGACTGACACGATAAAAGCACTGAAGTACCCAGCACATTTATTGCCAAAAAAATGAGTGGAATCGAACCAACATCCTGCAGCAAACCGCATAATTACTTACAAAAATATTCCCACAAACGCCATGCAAAAGAACTTAATTCATCGGACAGAACTAGAAAATTAACGAAAAGTAACATAAGCTGACAGCACAACAAAAGGTTTCAGATTCATATGTCCAATAAACAACTTATAACAGCCCTTGGGATTTGTATCAGCCTATCGTCAATGATAGCAACCGCTGAAACAACGACTGCAATTCAGCCCAATGTCGAAAATTCTGTCGCAGCCCCAGCACAAGCTGTTTCATCAAGTGATGCACAGACCAATAACAATGTCGGCTCAACTGACGACAAGCCAACATTGATTCACCGTTCGATCAATAAAATTGGTGAAATTGGCAATCAATCGATTGAGCAAATTGGCGCATTAAGTTCAAAAATAGCCGTGAATGCCAGCGCAGCGCAACCCACATCTGTCAAAGATCCATTTGAAAATTTCAATCGAAAAATCTATAGCTTCAATATGGTACTCGACCGAAACATCCTGCTTCCTGTGGCTCGTGTTTATAAAAAAGTGCTTCCAACGCCTGTGCGGAACGGCGTAACTCAGTTTTTTAGAAATCTGGCAACGCCTTGGACAGCGGTGAATAATCTGTTGCAAGGCCACCCAGGCACCTCCATTGAATCATTAAGTCGCTTTGTCATTAATACCACCACGACTTTAGGTTTTTATGATGTCGCAGGTGCACTCGGTGTCGAAAGATCTGATGAAGATTTTGGGCAAACGCTTGGTGTATGGGGTATTGGCTCTGGACCTTATGTGATGTTGCCGTTCTTCGGTCCAAGTACAGTTCGCGACACTTTTGCGAAAGTCGTTGATCAATATGGCGCACCTCAATCCTACTTAGATAACAACTGGGAAAGAGTGGGAATTACGGGTCTAAAATACGTTAATCTTCGCGCTCGTGTGATCGGTTTAGAAAACTTCGTTCAAGGTGATCAATACAGCCTGTTACGTGACATCTACCTCCAAGATCGTCAATTCAAAAGTACTGAAGGAAACCCTGACGCTTCACAAACGGCAACGCCGAGTAGTTTTGGCGATGATGGCTTTGGTGATAGCGACTTTGAGCAACAAAAAAGTGAAAATATAAACTCACCTGTGACACCAACTCAACAAGACGCTGCTGATTCGATGCAGACAAGTACTCCATCTAACACGGCAAGTGACATCACAGCAGACACACCGATGGATCCGTCTGCTGTGGTGATGTTTGCACAATCTGTGCAACGCTAGTCTGCTTTGTCACTCTATCTCATTGATTCACAAATAGACGACTGTCATGCACGCCTGTACGCAGACCTGCCTGACCTCGTCGAACTGTCTATTGATGGGATCTCCTCATTGCCTGCTGACAAACTCATTATTGCTGATGTCTCACTTTATTTAGCTAATCAGTGGTCACAACCGACCATTGTCTTGGCCAGTAAAACGCAAGGGAATGAATTGGCGCAAGCATGGCAACGCGGTGCATGGGCGGGATGGATTCGAGAACAATTGCCGAATGCTTTGCCTGAAATTGTCGAACAACTGATCACTCAGCATTTGCACCAAAGCGATAGCCGCGACTTACCTGCTGCTGCACGGTTACAACAGCGTCTTCTTCCGACCTCACTTGATCTCCTCAACTATAAGATTGAACACATCTACCAAGCGGCCAGCGCACTCTCAGGAGATTGGTTAGATTATTGGATGACGCCTGATAATCGATTATTGTTTTATCTAGCCGACGTTGCAGGTCATGGCGCTGCAAGTAGTTTATTGACAGGTTGGCTTGCCGCTTTTCATGGTTCAGAGCACTCTCCGCAAGCACTCCTGAGTCGTATGAATCGTCTACTCGTCATCCAAAATGCGGGCAAGCACATTACTGCACTCTGCGGATTGCTCAATCCAAGAACGAACCATTTAGAATGGTGTAGCGCGGGTCATTATCCTCCGCCGATTTTAATCAACCCTGATCGCACTGTAGAAACACTCAATAGCAGTAGCTTTCCTCTCGGATTAGTCACCGATCTGACACTCACCACCCAAACCACCTCACTCCAGCCAGAATCCCAATTGCTGTTTTGTTCAGATGGTGCGATTGAGATTTTTTCGGGTGGCACTGCGGAACAATTAGCTCAACTCATCGAAGCATTATCGCAGCGAACATTCAGCCCACCGACGCACTTGTCGGATGATTTAACGATTCTATCGCTCAGTCGAATCCTGTAATTCTCCTCGATTATGAGCTAACCCTCTAATCAAAATCATGCTTTAGCAAAAAATCGTCGGACAAGATAGAGTGTTCATTCGTAATCGTCTTGCTGTTAGTCATTTTTTTGTGCGATAATTGTGAATCTATATGTGAGTGCTTGCATTTATATGTCAACTGGTCGTATTGAGTATGCAGTCCTACAAGGAACGCATGTGTTCAAATTGGTCGGCGAGGTTCGCGCCATGACCTGCAGTAGTCTAGATCATCTCCTAGACAAAATTACACAAGATCAAACGCTTACCGGCGCTCTTGTTGATTTAACTGACACAACTTTTGTAGATAGTACAACGCTGGGCGTTCTCGCCAAGCTGGGTCTTCACTTGCGCACGCAACGTGATATTCAGCCGATTATGCTATCGACAAATCCCGATATCACCACGCTGACCAACAGCATGGGATTAGGACAAGTGTTTGTGATGCTGAACTGCAAGACCGCGTCGTCATGTACATTGACCTTGCCTGAAGAGCAGCCCGGTGATTACGCGATGTTAGAAACCGTTCTTGAAGCCCATCAAACCTTGATGAATTTGAACGAAAATAATAAAGCAATGTTCCAGCCGCTGGTGCAACAACTTGAACAAGAACATCGTCAACAACAGATGCAACAACAATCAAACCAAAGCTTCCTCTGTCGACAACGTCATTAAGACCTGTAAAACCCTATTTCAAAAAAACATCGCTGCAAAAATAATCAATAAGCGATGTTTGCGCAATCGTTACAGCATTTTTATGATCCAACGCGGCATACTCCCAAAACTGTAGAACAACAGCTCGGATAAGTTGCCATGTCATTACAATCCTCATTCCCTCGCTTAGCGGCTATTCAAATGAACTCGCAAGATCAGATCGACGTCAATCTGACAAACGCGTTTGAATTACTTGCCGAAGCTGCCCATGCAGGCTGCAAACTTGCCGTGTTACCTGAAAATTTTGCCTGTTTCGCACCCGGCCAGCAACGGCATACCGCTGAACGCTTTGATGAGATCACTGCAACTGTCGGTAAATGGGCGCGCGAACTGGATCTATGGATTGTCGCGGGTTCAATTCCGTGCGCATATCGTCCGAACGGACAACGCATTGCGGATGGTCGCGTTCGTTCAGCATGCTCGGTGCTCGACCCTAGTGGAATCTCGGTTGCACGTTACGACAAAATACATTTGTTCGATGTCGCAGTAGGCGATGGCATCGGAAAATATCAAGAATCTGCTACTTTTGAGGCAGGCGACCAAATCGTGACAGCGGACACGCCGTTTGGCAAATTAGGCCTCATGGTTTGTTATGATTTACGCTTCCCTGAACAAGCGATTGCGCTGCGCCAGCAAGGTGCACAAATCCTCACCGCACCTTCCGCATTCACCTATCTAACAGGTAGCGCTCATTGGCAACTCTTACTCCGCGCCCGCGCGATTGATGCGCAATGTATGGTCATTGGTGCTGGACAAGGCGGATGGCACGGCTCACGTCAAACGTGGGGGCATAGTGCGATTGTTGATGGCTGGAGCGACATCCTTGCACATACGACCAGCGAAAATCCAGCAGTGATTTCCACTGAGTATGATATGGTGACACAACAAGCAAGACGTGCGGCAATGCCACTCATGGCATCTCGCTGACCACACACTAACCTCTTACCGACCACTCACTGACATTAACTGCTTAATATTCACCCGAATATAGACGCGCAGCGTCATCTAAAATGAGCTGAACACTTGTTCTTCATCCTTGCCGACTTTACACTGCAAGGTCGGGTATCATTTGTATGAAAAAAACGAAAATTCGGTAATAAGTATGACTCAAGGCCATGACAACGTAGACGCAAATGCAGACACAAATGATTCTGTAGGCATTGTCACGCCTCGTATGGAGTCATTTGAGCAGTCGTTACTGCTGGAAACAGGTCGTACGCTGCCTCGGTTTGACTTGATGATCGAAACTTACGGCACGTTAAATTCTGATGCGTCGAATGCCATTCTGATTTGTCATGCGCTTTCTGGCCATCATCATGCGGCTGGATTTCATCTGGGCGAAAGCAAAGCAGGCTGGTGGGACAGCTGTATTGGCCCGAATAAAGCCATTGATACTCATAAATTTTTTGTGGTTGCGCTGAATAATATTGGCGGTTGTAATGGTTCAACTGGCCCAACCTCCCCAAATCCTGAAAATGATAACAAACCTTACGGCCCTGATTTTCCTTTAGTCACCGTGCGTGATTGGGTCAAAGTTCAAGCGTTGCTTGCAGATCGTCTGGATATCCATATTTGGCATGCGATTGTGGGCGGTTCACTGGGCGGCATGCAAGCACTGCAATGGGCGGTCGATTATCCTAATCGTTTAAAAAACTGCGTCGTGATCGCAAGCACACCGAAATTATCAGCACAGAATATTGCCTTTAATGAAGTCGCACGGCAGTCGATTCTCTCCGATCCTGATTTTCATGGCGGACGCTTTTTAGAACAAAAGACATTACCAAAACGCGGGCTGATTTTGGCGCGCATGGTCGGGCATATTACTTATTTGTCTGAAGATGCGATGAAGCAAAAGTTTGGACGCGACCTCAAATCAGGTAATTTCCTCTACGGCTATGATGTCGAATTCCAAGTTGAAAGTTATTTGCGCTACCAAGGCGAACAATTTAGCCGAAATTTTGATGCCAATACTTACCTAATCATGACCAAGGCCTTGGATTACTTTGATCCTGCGCGTGATTTTGAAGGTAATTTAAACAAAGCCTTAGCGCCTGCAACCTGTCGTTTCTTGGTGGTTTCATTTACTACCGACTGGCGCTTTGCTCCGAGCAGATCACGAGAAATCGTCGATGCCCTGATTAGTAATCGCCAGCCAGTCAGTTATATTGAAGTCGATGCACCGCAAGGGCATGATTCGTTCCTGTTCCCAATCCCACGCTACGTCGATAGTTTGCGCGGCTTTTTAGGGACAGCCAAAGCGAATATTCTGGGGCACAATGTGACAAAAAATGCACATTTGCATGCAGATCATGATCCAAGTCGTGCTGAACAACCCTTGAGAAACACAGTACAAAATCAGCAAGTTACACAGGAACAACAATCATGAGATTGGATCAACAATTGGCCGAACGCTGGATTAAACCTGGCTCACGCGTCCTTGATCTCGGCTGTGGAGATGGCGACCTGCTGGTACATATGGCGAAGCAATTAGATATTGATTGCTATGGCTTGGAAATTGATGAAGATAAAATCACCACCGCCATTGGTCGCGGTTTAAATATTATTCAACAAAACTTAAATGATGGACTTGGGCAATTCGCTGACCAGAGTTTTGATTCAGTGGTTATGGCACAAGCTTTGCAAGCTGTAGAAGCACCCGATCAAATCCTGTTGGATATGGTGCGCGTGGGACGTGAAGCCATTATCACATTTCCCAATTTTGCACATTGGAAAACCCGCAGTTACATTGGTTTTCGCGGCAAAATGCCTGTTTCTAAAGCATTACCGTACATGTGGTACAATACGCCTAATATCCATTTGTGTACTTTTCGTGATTTTGAAGCCCTTTGCCACGCCAATGGGATTAAAATCATTAATCGACTTGCAGTCAACGGCGACCAGCAAGGCAGTTTTTTTATGAAGCACTTCCCCAATTTGTTTGGTGAAATTGCGATTTACCGAGTGAGCCGATCATGAAACACACATTGACCGCTTTGATTTTATCAATGGGCCTGAGCGCCAGTATTCCTGCCTTGGCAGATTTAATTACGACAGCACCTGAAAGTTCAAGTGTTGCAACCATGACCATGCCTGAACTACAGGCAGCGGCACAAGCGGGCAATGTTCGCGCACAGTTTTATTTGGCCAGTCGCTATAAATCAGGTCAAGGCGTACAGCAAGATTATGAACAAGCGTTCAATTGGTTTCAAAAAGCCGCCCTACAAGGTGCTGCGCCAGCTCAGCTAAATCTGGGTCAAATGTATGCCGAAGGCAAAGGCGTTGATGCGAATATGGATCAAGCCAAACTGTGGCTGGGAAAAGCGGCGAAACAAGGTGACAATCGTGCCAGCTACAACTTAGCGTTGCTAGAAGAACGCAGTAAGAACCTTGCAAATGCTTACCAATGGTACGACTTGTCTGCACGAGATGGCATGCTCGATCAGCGTATTAAAGATAAAGCGCAAGGTAAAATCCGCACTTTGGCTGCGAATCTATCCCCACAAGATATTCAAGACGCTAAGAATCGCGCAGATCGTTGGATCCAAACCGATGACGGGAATCAGTAAAAGCGACTCTGTTGAATAAAGCTTTGTTTAGTATCGATTTACAGCCCGACTCGTTCGGGCTTTTTTATGGATACTCAGTGGTCAACCCATAGCAAAACCTCATTTGGAATTAGACTTATTTTTACTACATTTGTTCACAAAACCACCTAGCATTCCTTTTTGTCTGATCGTTATGATCTAGATCTTGCTTTAAAATTTTATCAATGTCAGATATTCAACAATACGGGGAGCAGCATCATGTCACATGAGGGATATCATGAGCCGATTGAAGAACTAAATGATCATGTCCGCGACATGCATCGCGCGATTGAATCATTGATGGAAGAACTCGAAGCCGTAGATTGGTACTCTCAGCGCGCAACAGCTTGTAAAAATGAAGAATTAAGGGAAATTATGCAGCACAACGCGGATGAAGAAAAAGAGCATGCCGCCATGCTCCTCGAATGGATTCGACGTCGCGACCCCAAAGTAAACGAGAATTTGCGTAAATATCTCTTCACTGAACCGAAAAATATTCTCAAGGTTGAAGAAGAAAGCGAACATTGAATAATCGTAGTCCAAATAACTTTTTAAAACCTTAACCAACTCTTTTGGACGCGATAATCCTCAACAGGCTCTCGCGTTTCATCCTTTGGATGATTACAATTTGTGATCATCACTTCATACGATCAAGCGCATGTATCCTTTGCCCAATAACATACTCATTCTTGCCAGCAATAACCCAGGTAAAATCAAAGAATTCAACACCCTGTTTAAATCTGCGGCTTTACCGATTCAAGTCATTCCGCAAGGACAACTCGGGATCAGCGATGCAGTGGAAGACGGACTAAGTTTTGTTGAAAATGCTTTGATTAAAGCGCGTCATGCCGCACGCGAATCTGGACACGCAGCGCTCGCCGATGACTCAGGCTTATGCGTGCCAATTTTGGGCGGCGCACCGGGGATTTATTCCGCGCGCTTTGGTGGTGAACATGGTAATGATGCCCTGAACAATCAAACCCTTCTAGAAAAGCTCAAACCCTTGCGTAATGGCCAACCGATTCCTGCGATGTTTGTTTGTGTGTTGGCTTTGGTTCGTCATGCCGAAGATCCATTGCCTTTGATCTGTCAAGGAATTTGGCATGGGGAAATTTTAGAAGAGATTAGAGGTGAAGGTGGTTTTGGTTACGATCCTTTATTTTGGTTGCCTGAATTAGGCAAAGCCAGCGCAGAATTGGAAAAATCAGAGAAGAATAAGATTAGTCATCGGGGTATAGCGATGGCGCAGTTTCGGAAGGCCATGTTGGGTTGATATCTATTAGCTCCTTCCCCTGAGGGAGAAGGATGGGATGGGGGCTCTTTTAATTTTTCAATTTAAAATCAGTAGGATGGGTTGACAAAGGAAACCCATAATTTTATTCGATATCGTGCGATGGGTTTCGTGCCTCTACCCATCCTACCCACTCAGAATTTACTAAAAGTAATCCATCACAGCTTCATCGTTGTGGTGGATTTTTGTTTAGTGAAATTAACGCGCGTAATGCCCCTTAAACATCACCACCCCAGCCTCCACAGGCCGCAACGTCCTTTCCGCAAACGTATATCCATCATCACCGAGCATTAAAACGCTCGACACTCGCGTCCCATAAATTGGACTATCAATCCGAATCGACGACAAAACTTCTTCCATCTCAACGCCTATACCCGTATTCGGCAAATCCGCTGTATCTGCTTTGGTTTCATCATTGAGCAAGTTAAAACCGTTTGCGACAAGAACATCGTCATTAACCATTAAATCTAATGCTTGAAAACCTTGTAATAAACGCTTCGTTTTGGGCCACTCCGTGTCGAGCAATGCATTACTGAGCGTATGAATACCTGAACTGAGTATTTGTGGTGGTGTACCTCGATTACCCATAATCGCAGCATCGGTGCGCGTTCCTACAATCAAATTAAAACCTGCATATTGCGCTGGATTCACAGATTGAAGATATGGCAAAGGCTCGCTATGACCATTTAAATAATCGGCAACTAACGCACCGCGCGTAATGGCATTTTCAGGAAGATTTTCTTTTCTACGAAAATTGGTAATGATCGCCCAACGGCCTGAAGCCGTGATTCCCAGCCAAGTTCCACCCGACTGCAAATCTCGCCCCGCGATAATTGAGTTTTGCGGCCAGATCGCCAATGGCGCAGCATCACGATGATAAAACTCATCACGATTACCAAACAAAATAAGCGGTTTATTTGGCACAGTCTGCCACGCTAATACAACAATGCACATGATCGAATTTGGCTCAAAAACAACAATAATAAGCTAGAATGCCATCACTTTGATTTAGATACAACGAGTTCCCCATGTTGACCTACCCTCATATTGATCCAATTGCACTTGCAGTGGGTCCACTTAAAATTCATTGGTATGGTCTGATGTACCTGCTTGCTTTTGCCAGTGCATACGGACTGGCATTGTGGCGTGCGCGCCAATCGGAACGTGGTTGGACGGAAGAACACGTCTCTGATTTGGTGTTTTATGGCGCATTGGGTGTGATTTTGGGGGGTCGTATTGGTTATATGTTCTTCTATCAATCCGATACGTTATTGAGTGACCCATTATCACTGTTTAAAGTTTGGCAAGGCGGCATGAGCTTCCATGGTGGTTTTATTGGTGTGATGCTGGCAATGGTTCTTTTTGCGCGTAAACATGGCAAAATGGCATTTCAAACGTTGGATTTCATAGCGCCTTGTGTGCCAACAGGGCTGCTCTTCGGACGAATTGGTAACTTTATCAATGGTGAACTTTGGGGTCGTCAAGTCGTTGATCAAACCTATCTCTTGGCAATGAAATTTCCACTGGGCGGCGATGTCTTGCGTCATCCTTCTCAGCTCTACGAAGCCTTTTTTGAAGGATTAGTACTTTTTATTTTGTTGTGGTGGTTCTCGGCAAAACCGCGTCCGCGAATGGCCGTTTCAGCAATTTTCCTGCTAGGATATGGCGCAGCACGATTCGGCATAGAATTCTTCCGCGAACCCGATTTTGACCAACATTTATGGTTTGGCTGGATGAGCAAAGGACAACTCTTAACCGTGCCAATGTTAGCCATTGGCTTGTGGATGTTGTGGTATGCCTATCATCGCGGCATCTATGACTGGGGCAGCAAAAAGAATACGGAAGGCAAGCAAGCATGAACAACTACCTCGACCTGATGCGCCATGTTTTAACGCATGGCGTTGATAAAACTGATCGTACAGGCACAGGCACGCGTTCGGTGTTTGGCTATCAAATGCGCTTTGATCTGCAAAAAGGTTTTCCGATTCTCACCACCAAACGTGTGCATTTCAAATCGGTTGCAGTTGAATTACTTTGGTTTCTGAAAGGCGATACCAACGTTCAATATTTGAAAGACAACGGCGTGTCGATTTGGAATGAATGGGCAACCGCTGAACAATGTGCGCGCTTCGGACGCAATGAAGGTGATTTGGGCGCAGTTTATGGTCATCAATGGCGCAACTTTGGTGCGACCAAAAACCCTGACGGCACCTACCAAAAAGATGGTTTCGATCAAATTTCATGGCTAATCAATGAAATCAAAACCAATCCTGATTCACGTCGTTTGATCGTATCGGGCTGGAATCCGCCTGAAGCAGGTCAGGTCGCATTGCCGCCCTGCCATACGATGTTCCAGTTTTATGTGGCGAATGGCAAATTGTCTTGCCAGCTCTATCAACGCAGCGCCGATATTTTCTTGGGTGTGCCGTTCAATATTGCCAGTTATGCGTTACTCACGCATTTGATCGCACAAGTGACGGGATTGGAGGTTGGGGAATTTGTTTGGACAGGTGGCGATAGTCATTTGTACAGTAATCATTTTGAGCAGACGGAGTTGCAGCTGAGCCGCGAGCCGTTGCCATTGCCGAAACTCAAGATTAATCCTGCGATCACTGATCTTTTTGCCTTTGAATATGCCGATTTAGAGTTAGAAAATTATCAGCATCACCCTGCGATTAAAGCGCCTGTTGCGGTTTAATGTTTAGAGTCAAAAGCACCCCCATCTAAATCTTCCCCCTCAGGGGAAGACTTCAAAGCAATCCTAAGGACTCCCATGACTGCAAATGCCATCGAAATCGTTCATGTGGTCGCGATGGACAAAAAAAACTGTATTGGTGTGGACAATCAATTGCCGTGGCATTTGCCTGCCGATTTGCAGCATTTTAAGCAGATTACCCAAGGTGGCGTGATTGTCATGGGTCGTAAGACGTTTGATTCGCTGGGTCGTTTATTGCCGAATCGCAGCCATTGGGTGTTGACGCGTCAAACTGATTGGGCACATGACGGCGTGCACGTCGAACATACGCTTGATGCGCTGATTGAAGGCGCAACCGCTGATGCCATTTCTCGAGATCAATCATCGATTTATATCATTGGGGGTGGCGAGCTGTTCTCGTTAACATTACCGATCGCTGATCGTTTGGAACTGACGCATGTTGCACTCGATGTGGCAGGCGAGGCTTATTACCCTAAGATTCCAGCCCTGTGGATAAAAGCACATACAGAAAATGAACAAGTCGATGAAAAAACAGGTGTAAAGTTTAGCTTTGTGACCTATCGCAAAACCGCATAAAAAGCAGCATATGACTAAACTGAGCGAAAAAATCAGGCAATGGGCAAAGTCATTGAAACAGGATGTGTTGACACTTTGGTTTTGCCAGAAGCATTTCGATATGCCCCTGACTGCCAAGGTTTTAGCGATTTTTGTGGTGGCCTATGCCTTTAGTCCGATTGATTTAATACCTGACTTTATTCCGGTGTTGGGTTATCTTGACGATATTATTATTGTTCCAATTGGTATTTATTTCACGTTAAAACTCATTCCAGAGCATGTTCTTACAGAAGGTCGTTTGCAAGCCCGTCAATGGATGGCGCAGAACCATAGCAAACCGAAAAACTGGTATGTCGCGACTCTGATTTTAGCGATTTGGCTGTTATTGGCATATCAAACTTGGCAATGGGTCGCACACTCCCTTGTTTGAATAGCGTTAAGGGCACCACACGATAAAGAAGAACTTGTTTCTTATTATGCAATAAGCCAGCTCAAAGTCTATTGACAAAAATTCAGGAAAATTATCGCAATGGAAACCACAATTTTAGGCGGCGGTTGTTTCTGGTGTACAGAATCTGTATTTCGCGCAGTTCGTGGCGTACAAGCCGTCACCAGTGGTTATGCAGGTGGTGCACGACCAAACCCTACCTATGAGCAAATTTGCAGCGGCGCAACGGGTCATGCCGAAGTCATCGCGATTGATTTTGATCATGCGGTGATTTCTTTTGAGCGGATTCTCGATATTTTCTTTGCGACCCACGATCCGACGACGCTGAATCGTCAAGGTAATGACATGGGTACACAATATCGCTCAGTGATTTTTTATCTAGATGATACGCAAAAGCAAAAAGCACTCGCGAAGATTGAACACCTCAAAACTGAAGGGGTTAAAGCGGTTACCGAAATTTCACCTGCGCCTGAGTTCTACCCTGCCGAAACTTATCATCAGGATTACTATGCAAAGAATCCAGAGCAAGGCTATTGCAGCTTTATGATTCCACCGAAGTTATCGAAACTGAAGCAGTATTTTGCGGATGATATGATTTGATTATTCATATAAGCATGATTTGAAATAATCAAACATGCTTATATTTACTTTAAAAAAATTTATTCTATTGATATATAACAAATAATTTATCCGCCAATTACTACTTCGCTAAAAATTTCATTTTTTAATATTCTGCATACGCAGCATCTTCGCTGTGCCTATCCTATAAGGAATCAGACATGAATATTCACTTTAACCGTCCCCCATCTTCTCAACCTAGTTCTGGCGGCAATTGGCCTAGTACCACGGGTCAACCTTCTGGCGGTAATCGCGGGAATGCCAAATAAACTAAACCAAGGGGGATTTATCCCCCTTCTTGAGAAGATCATGCCCCACTACAGCCATAGTAAAGACCTGAATCAATACATCAGGCTGTTGATCAAAAATAAAATGGTTTTATTTCAAAAAGGAAAGAAGCACCATTTTGTCATCGTCAACGGCAAACATAAATTACCAATACCCTGTACACCAAGCGATAGAAGAGCCTATCTTAACTTTAAAGCTGATATACAAAGAGTACTATTATTATGCAATCCATGAAATTCCCCACAAGCTTGGAAATTATCCGCGACCTTTATACTTTTATGGGTATTAAAATTGAGCACCAAGAAGGTCTAGCAAAAACCCTTCAGGACAGAGCACTTAAGCAAGGAAGTCTAGCAAAAATCCTTGATGACAAAGCCTTTAATCTCGATGCTCCGCATTATGATGAAGACTATGCGATAGATCATCTCGTACCTAAAATCTTTTCTGAACGAACCAAAAACCAATTCGTCACTCTGCTTAAAATTAAATTCTTTAAGGACTATAAACAATTACTGCAACATATCCGCTTTACGTCTGTCCTAGATCAGGCAGAAGTTAAGAAGCTGCTTTGGCAAAACTATCTAATCCCTCGCTTAAATCAATTGATTACTTTCTGTATCGCTGAACTTGGTATACAACCACATTGGCAAGGCGAAAATTTCTTACAAGAAAGTATTCAGTATTTAAAAGAAAATTCTGTCGAATTTAAGAGCAACTTTGATATCTTAACGCCCGATGATAAAAACTATATCCGCCGATTTGGTGATCGCGATGCTCTACCCACAGCACCAACATTAGAAAAATATTTTCCACTAACAGGCTCTGAATCAACTAAAAATTTTGAATTTTTATGCTTTGCTCGCTTACTCCAAGCGTTAAAGGTTGAATACGGAATTTTATCAAAGCCAAAAAATATCATGCAATTAATTGCTGAGTTACACAACAAGGCAATGACTGATAAAACAATGAGTCAGCATGATGTAAAAGCCATAACTTTTCGAGCGATGGCGATTGCCAACAGCATGACGCATTATTCTTTTTGCTCTGAATTACTCATGTCATATCAGCCAATTGACCAGAGATTCTTTGAAAGAACAATACTAAAACGCATTGATCAAACAAATGCAGAACATGAAGCTTTTATTCAAATACCTCAAGGTAAAACCATACGAGATATGGTTGGAGTGATGCTTGGGCAAATTGAAACTTATATTAACGCGCACTCAGAACTTAAGCATTATTTGCCTTTTTTTCAGTGGAACAAAGCTAATTTTTTCGTTTATGAATATAAGTTTGAAGCTGCTCTAGAGCTTTATAAGAAAGCGATTGAGGGTTTAATTTATAGCGATATGCGCTATATCAATGAACTACTCAGTGAAACCTTACTCATCGCATGCCTAGTACCGTCACAGAATAAATTAATAGGCAAAATTGCAAACATTGCCATTAAGTTTGATTTAAAACTTCCAGTCATTGATGCGTTAAGTTTGAGACCAGCGCGTTTTGCAAAACCTTATGTCTTTGAAGATTGGGAGCGCGAAGCAACGCTCAATTCTTTCTATAAATATTTCAGCAAACAAACCTTTATTGATCGTGGCGAAAAAATATCTCAACTGATACCAAGCTACCAGTCTAGCGGCTCTCTGATTCATCACCCTGATATAAAGCCTGACTTTGATCAACCCGATTTGATCATCTTTATTGATATGGAAAATCGGCGTAAATCACCGCAACTGCTATATTTTATACGGCATGGCGACTTTAAGACGGTTCAACAGCTTATGGAAAAAGGCGCGGATATTAATGCAATAACCGACACTGCTGAAACAGCACTTTTATTTGCAATAGAAAGACTGATTCGTGACCCCATAGAAGGACAGAAGATATTTGACCTGATCACTCAACAGCAGATCAGCAAAGAGAATATAAATCTCGCGACCCATAAGCGCAAACACACTGCGTTACTCTATGCCATAGAAGCGATAAGACCTGATATTGTCAAAAAATTACTTGAATTGGAGGCGAATCCTGATCAAACAGGCTTATATGGCAAAACCGCACTCTACTTCTGTATTGAGCTATTAAAGAAAATGAGAGATGGTGTAACTTATGGCGACATCATTAACAACAAAGACAATAAATCTCCCTATCTACAGGATAGTTTAAAACGCTTCAGTAATGGCTCGTTAGACGTTGGTTATATTGAACAAATACAGTCTTTGCCAGAAATGCACTCTAATAAGCAAATATGGAGTGAGTTAAGTGAAATTGAGATCTATCCTGACAACAAAACCGATGCCATTTATTCCATCATGGAAATGTTATTGAATGCGGGTGCTAATCCTAATGACCCATCCAGCGAACATCCTATTAAAGGTTATACTGCTTTTATGCTTGCCATTGAATCAAATTTAGTAGACGAGGCACGCCTGATGCAGCAACATAACGCCTCACTGACGCAAACTTATGTTGATCCTAGGGATGGTCGCACTATTTCAATCATAGACATTGCCAAGCACTTCAAATCAAGCCAGTGTATTGATCTAATTCACTAGGTCAGTCAAGATTGAATATCTAAGAGTGATGTTTTGGAATTTCCCCCAAAACATCACTCTTAACGAAAATCACTATTTGCTGTTAATTATTAGCTCTTGAATCAAAATCATCCTAAGAAAAACCAAAAGGAAAACAGCTTAATGACCACAGCAACATTACTCTGGGGCGTTCTTTTTAGTGGGTTTGGAATGGGCTTTGCGCTCTATGGCAGACGACAAAAAGCCAACGTCCCACTTGCGTGCGGCATTGGCTTAATGGTCTATCCTTATTTTGTCCCCGACACTACACTCTTGGTCATCATCGGGGTAGTACTCACGGCAATTCCTTTTTTTATTCGCCGCTGAATCAAACAATTATCAATGTGCCGCTTCACTCACAAACGCCAAATCAGTGAGTCCCGCTTGGCTTGCACGCGCAAGCACTTGAGCAAGCGTATCGTATTTTGCATCACGATCCGTGCGTAGATGGAGTGATGGCTTAGTGGGTTGTTGCGCCGCAGCATTCATGCGCTGCGCCACTTCGTTCAAACTCACCACATCTTTATTCCAATGAATCACACCTTTCGCATCAATACTTAAAGTCACAACTTCAGGCTGATCGGGCACAACCGAAGCATCCGCTTTCGGTAAATTCAGCTTCACAGCTGGATTCACGATGGTCGCGGTAACCAAAAAGATAATCATCAGCACCAGCATAATATCAATCAACGGAATCAGATTGATTTCGCTCATGCCTTCATGTTCATCATCACCCAGATGAAAGCCCATTACGCACGACCTCCAGCCAGTTGTTGGCCTGATTTTGCAGTGTCATTCGGTGCAGATAATAATTGAGCAACCAGTAAGGTATGCGCTTGATCATGCAACTTATTGAGCAAAACGCGATTCAAACGCACGCATGCGTTATAGGCCAACACCGCAGGAATCGCGACTGCCAAACCCATACCCGTCATAATCAGCGCCTCACCCACTGGGCCTGCCACTTGCGCAAGGCCAGCCTGTCCTGTTTGTCCAATCGCTGCCAGCGCATGAAAAATACCCCACACTGTGCCGAACAAACCGACGAATGGTGAAATTGATGCAATCGAACCCAGTACAGACACCCCACGTTCAACATTATTGCGGGTACGAGCGAGTTGTTGAAGAAGCACTTGCTCGACGACATCTTTACGATGTTCAACCGACAACCCTGAACTCTGACTTGCGGTAATAGCAACGCTTTTTTCTAAATCTTCCACAGCGGTCACATGCGCCTGACGCGTTGCCAGAACTCGTAAAATGAGAATCGTCCACGTTGCAATCGACATGACGAGCAAAACAATCGACAACCCATGACTCAATGCATCTGCGTGCGACCAAAAATCAGAAAAGTTCATAGTTAACCCTTAAAATCATTCATAAAAGCATTTAAAAAATCAGTGTATCTTCAATAACACAAATTCATTCAGCGAACATGTAAAACGTCATTACTCTTCAGGTGGAACATATGCAATGGGAACTAATGTATACACCGCTTGCGCAACACCATTTTCACGATAGGGTTTGAATTTCGCTTTTTTAACCGCTAAAAGTGCAGCGCGGTCGAGTTGTATATTGCCTGATTTCTTGCTCACCGTAACTTCATCAACTGTACCATTCACGTTAATCAATGCACGAACCACGGTTGTCCCTGTCGCACCCGCAGCAGAATCAGGATAGACCACATTAGGTTGTACCAAATAGGCGACACCTTGGACGACTTTTGGCGGTGCTGGTTCAGCTTTTTGCGGGACAACAACAGGTGCTGGTGGTTGCGCGGCTTGCGGTTCAGCGATGGGTGCTGGTTTTTCGACGGGTTTCGCAACAGGAGGCACTGCCACAGGCGTAACTGCCGCTTTAGGTGCAACCAGAACGGGTAATGGTTTCGGTTTTGGCTGTTCTTTAACAACAGGAACGACTTTCGGTTTAACAATTGGTTTTGGCGGTAATGGTTTCGGTTGATCTGGCGTCATACTGACGAGGCGAACGGCTATGGTTTTTACCGCAGGCACTTGTTTCGGCAATGCTTTAATGTGCATTAAGGCAAAAAATACTAGACCGTGCATCACAAAAACCGCCGCCAAGGTCAACGCAATACGTTTACCCAGGGGTGTGTCACGCTCCGTTGACATGATGTGTTCAGATCCTATCTTATTGATTCCTGCGTGTAATATCGCGGAAGACATATCTAACCCCTCACAAGATCGATGAAACGTATCAACAGAACCTGATTCTGGAGGAGGCTGAAGCCTCACTATTCCAGAATTTGTACCGCACGAATATATAAATCGTGTTGCGATTATAAATGATAACCACTCTCAATTGCAACCAGACCCCCAGCACGCAATCTAAAGGATACAGATCGCAACAAAAACTGCTTAATTTCTCCTTTTTTAATCCATGTTCAATGCTTTGTTTCGACTTATGCTAGGCATTATCCATTCAATATTTTTTATTTAACTTTTTATTCTATAAGGCATTTGTCATGTTTACGCTGCAACGCATGTTTTGTATTGGGCTACTCCCGTTGAGTATTAGTAATATTTTGCATGCTGAAACTAACCAAACAACATCCAATACAAACGCAAACAATGCAAATGCGCAAGATAGCGCAACCCATACCAGTAATACGCCTGTAACGACCGATCCAGTCACAAACGATCAGGTCCTTGCGACGATTAAAGTCACCGCAAATCGCTCGGGCGAAGATCCTACCGCGATTAGTGCGATCCGCAAAACCATTATTACCCAAGCGGAAATGATTAACTATGGGGACATCTCCGTCACTGACGCGCTGCGCCGCGCTTCTGGCATTCAAATGGGTCGCGGTGGGCCTGGTCGATCATCATTTCGTGGACTTTCGACACCGCCCGTGATTCAAATCAATGGCGAAGCCATTCAAGGTGGCAAACGCGAAGGCACGTCGATGGTTGATACCATCAGTGTCGATATGATTGATCGGATTGAAATCACCAAACAAGCCAGTGTCACCCAAGCCTCTGGTGCAACAGGCGGTGTGATTAACATTATTCTCAAAGATGGACAGGCTTCAGCCAAACCATTCTCTGGCGTAATTAAAGCAGGTTATGGCACATTCGGCGACGATACGGTGGGCAATGAAAAACGCCAACTCAATCTGCAAGTGGATGGCAAACTCGATAAACTCAGCTACAGCACATCCGCCGCTTATAATCGCAATAGCGGCGACAGCCAAACCATCCTGACCAACGCAACACCGTCTGGCTTGAGCCAAACCGAACAAAATAGTTCAACGGTCAACAGCTTTTCAATGATCGGCAGTCGATTGACCTATCCGTTGAACGATATCACCAAGATCTTTTCTGACCTGATGTACAGCCAACAAGACAACACCAGCTCAACCAATACTGATCGTTCACAAGTGAATGGCAATAACACGCGCCTTGCCCTCCGCCTCGAACGCACTCCTGGGGTGAATAAACAAACCTTTAGAATTGCTGGGCAATGGCAAGACGAAACTGAAACGGACTACCGTCAAAATAACGTCCGTCAAGTAAATGATGCACGTCAAAATTACTCTGCTGGCTTCGATGGCGTCATCAAAGATTTCACCGATCAAGAAATCAAATACGGATTCCAAAACTCTTGGGCAACGATCACAAGTAACCAAAATGCTGATTTGCAAGAAAATCGCTACGCCATCTATGGCGAAGAAAATTGGAAAATCAGTGAACACCAGACGATTACCGCAGGGTTACGCCAAGAATGGCTTGAACGCAGCGGTTTAGTCGATTATGACAATGCAACACTCAATCCAGCCGTTTCTTATCGTTATCAATTCGATCAAGCTTGGTCATTGCAGGGCGGTTACACACAAAGCAGTCTCAATCCACAGCCACAGCAGCTTTCGCCTGTGGTCAATCTTGCGGATGGTGCTGATGCCGGCTCACTCAACAACCCAGATAGTCGCGGTAACCCAAGTCTAAAATCGCAACAAGTGCATTCTTTTGAAAGCACGTTGACCTACAACTCACCCGATGGTGGCTTTAATTTAACGGGTTTTTATCGTGATATTAACGATTACATCATCAATGCCATCAATCTAGAAAATGGTCGCTACGTGCAATTGCCTGAGAATGCAGGTAATGCAGTGGCAACGGGTATCGAACTCGATGGTCGCTGGAACATACCCGTTGGCAAAGATCACAAACTCTTAATCAATGGACAACTTTCAACCATCCGCGCGATTCTACACAATGACAATCAACCCGATGAACATGCGGGTGGCGTTGCGCCCTACACCACCAGTGTTGGGCTGTCATATCAATACAAACCGTGGCGTTGGTTAACCAACATCAACCTCGGCTACACGCCTGCATATTCCAGCCCTGTGCAAGGTCAGCCGTTTACCAGCCGTTTAAATGCGCGTACCAGCGTTGATATTAGTACCACCAAGAAATTCGACCAAGGTTTGTCGGTCACGCTGGCTGCGAGAAACATCCTCGGTACGGATCAATATTCGCAACTGGATGATGCCGCAGGACAGTTCTACCAAAGTCGTAAAGCGGAAACCGTGCCGAGTATTTTACTGACCGTTGAAAAACGTTTTTAGGCAAATGCTATGACGTAAAAAAGGAGTCCGACTTGGACTCCTTTTTTATTGCTAAATCGACTTATCAGATCCCCGGCGTTGGTGCAGGCAGTTTCGCCGCTGGTGACGCTTTCCAAGCTGCAATCACCCGATCTATCGCCACAAGTTGTGCTTGTGCCGCGCGTTCACCTTCGAGAATACTTTGCTGACGACTGTTCAAATCAAGGATCCCAACGCTGCCGACATTCGGCGTAATCACAATACTGGCTTGCGCGAGTTCTTTGTCAATACCTTGTTGGCCCATGATGTTAAAGGTCTGATCAAGTACACCAAACACACCTCCTGATCCAGCCTTTGGACGTGCCGAAATATCCACAGCAATCACAATATCCGCACCCATATCACGTGCAGCAACGACTGGAATTGGGCTGACCAAACCACCATCGACATAGCGTTTACCCGCAATCGTTGCAGGAATAAAAACATTCGGAATACTGCATGACGCACGCACCGCCTGCCCTGTATTCCCGCGATTGAAAACCGTTCTCTTGCCGGTATCCAATTGGGTAGCAATAGCGGCAAAACGAATCGGGAACTGCTCAATTGGCTTCTGCTTAACCTGAAGATTGACATAATCTTGCAGTTTCTGACCGATCATAAAACCTTGGCTACTAATCGTAATATCTCGAATATCCGATTCTTTCAGTGCACTCGCCACTTCTTGCAGTTGATATGACGTCATTCCACTGGCATAAAGACTGCCCACAAAACTGCCTGCGCTTGTGCCTGTAATAATTTTCGGACGAATCCCATGCGATTCCAGCACTTTAATCACACCAATATGCGCAAAACCTTTCGCACCGCCGCCGCCCAATGCGAACGCAATAATCGGTTGGCGTACTTGAACAACAGGTGCAGTCGGCGTGGGCGTTGAAGTACAGCCTGCTAAAACAGCCACACTTAAACAGATGCCAAACCATTGTTTTGTCGAATTGAACATGTTGAAACGCATGAATTTTGCTCGCTTGATCACTAACTTATAGGATTGGAATGTGTTGTGAATCTTATAGATTTTTGAGAGGCAATGACAAATTATCTGGATTTCCGCCTTTTAGCCCTTTATAAAAAGCCAAAATTTTCGGCAAGTCTGCGTCAAAATCACCCGTTGGCTCAAATACACCCATAAAAACAGCCGCTTTTTGATCATAATCAAAAGCCAGAATGACTATCGGCACTTGAGCCGCTACAGCAATATGATAAAAGCCGCGTTTCCAATTGGCTGCAGTCTTGCGTGTGCCTTCAGGCGCGATACATAACCAGAACTTATCTCGCTTTTGAAATACCTCACACATCTGATCAATTAAGCCTGTTGCCGAAGCGCGATTGACAGGAATGGCGTTACCCCAATCCCACAACCCTTTCAGCGGTGCGCGATAAAGCTCGTCTTTAAACATGATCGACACATCTAAACCCAAAGCAAGCGCTAACTGAATGCCATAGATACCATCCATATTCGTCGTATGCGGCGCAGCGATCATGACGGCTTTAGGGATATTCGGAATATCGCCACGCACATGCCAGCCTTGTAATCGGGTTACTTTTTCCCAGAATAAACGACTTTTTGAGTAAGGTCGTTGAGGTACGTTTTCACCCAATCGGGGAAGTTGTGATTTTTGTGACATTCTAAATTCCGAAGATCAATCATTTGTGATTTATAGATCGATTATAAACCAAAAATGAATCCAACTTATTGACCCACTTTGAACACTTGATTGACACAAAAGACCTTTATTGAGCCACTTCAAGCGTCAGTCCATAATTCACAACCTGAGCTGGCGGCTCTACGCTTCGATCGCGATTCGTTGCTGGGTAGGTCGTACTCAGTAAATACACCCCCGTCTGATCAAAGCTGATCTTTGCGCGACCTTGTGAATCGGTGACGACATCTGGACGCTCGCGCTTGCTATCTCGGTCATATTGACTCGCACCGTGACTCACATTGAATGTTAAGCCACTCACAGGTTTACCATCCTCTTTCGCTTCAATCACAAAACCATCCGTCACATAGGCTTCACTCGGATGTGTCACAGGGCGCACTTCAAAACCCTTGCCCGTAAAACCAGCGATTGGTGAAGGCGCACCTTTGGTCACATAGGTGATTGCTTGATTTAATGTATTACTCACGATAATTTTTGCATCCGCAGGCAATTTGCTTTCTAAAATACTGGTCGGCGCTTTTACGGGTTCTGCTTTGGCAATTTCAGGTTTCGCTGTGCCGCCTTTTTCATCTTTTTTAGACTCGTCTTTTTTCATCTCAGGCTTCATGCCTGCCATGGGCCGAGGTTGCATTACGCGTAGCCATTGGCCATCAATTAATGCATAACGCGTAGGCTGCAATACAGTATTTACCGTTCCAATACCATACGTGCCACTTTGACTGACATCAGTTTCGATCAAGCTCATTTTCTTTAATTCCGCAGTCGCAGGAACATTTTTCACCGTCCCATCTGGCGCAGTCACCACAAATTCGGTTTTAAAATTACGGCTCGATGCATAGAAATTATCACCAGCAAGGCCACTTTGAATGCTAATGCTATTGGTTCGCGCATCGACATCAAACTGCTCGGGTAATAAGAATGGACTCGCCGCATAACTTGCACTGACCATAAAACTCAATAAAGTCAAAGCGAAGGACTGGCGCAAAGTCATGTTAAAACCGAACATAAAGGTATTCCTCAAGAAACGTTTATTAATAAAAATTCTATACATCCAGACTATAGAATCCTCCGCGCAGAATCAATAGTTGATAATCAATCTCATTTGACATATTATTCTCACATAGCTTTTGGCTACTCAAATTTCGTTTTTAAGCACGCCTTATCGCTGCTGTACCCTCATCACAACAAATGTTGCGCCTCAACTGGAGAACGTGTCTATGTTCATGTCACCGCTCACGCCGCGATTTGCATTACGTCCATTAGTGGCACAACTGCTTGCGATTGCAGGGTTTGGTTTATCCGTTTGTTTGCCAACGATGGCAACAGCACAATCTTCTGTTGCGAACGATGGAACACAACACTCTGTCACGCAAGTACAGCAGCTACACCAAGACTCTCTACACCAAGATCATGTGCTCGGTACATCGCTGGATATGCTGGCATTAAGTGCAACGCCAAACCAAACCCAGCGTGCATTTGCTGCAGCGGTTGCTGAAATTAACCGTCTTGATCGCGTGCTCAGCACCTATCGCGCAGACAGTGAAATCAGTGCACTGAATAGCTCAGCAAATGATGGAAAATCGGTTGCTGTCTCCGCTGATTTATTTACCGTCATTGATGCCTGCGAAGCATGGCGCAATCAAAGCGGCGGCGCATTCAGCGGTCGCATGGGCCAACTCATTCAACAGCATAACAATCGTCAAATGAGTGCAGACTCGCGTGCAAACTTAGCGCAACAAGCCAATGATGCACACGTCGTTTTAGATACGGCGACACAAAGCATTACTCGTCCGCAAGACGTGCAATTTGCCACTGATGCTTTGGCAAAAGGCTACATCATTGATCGCGCCATTAGTGCTGCACGCCAAGCTGTACCTGAATTATCAGGGTTAATGGTGGATATTGGCGGTGACGTCAAAGTGTGGGGACAAGCACCCCGCGCAACTGGCTGGAATATTGGCTTACGCGCTGCTGGACAACGTGCGGACAATGCATTGCCCGTTCAAACGCTCCAATTGAAAAACTCTGCATCCGTTGCCTTTAGCGGCAAAGGTGCACGCGATATTAAACACTCCAATGATTCACATCTGCTCTCACCGATCACAGGTCAAGCACTGAACCACGTTGAACAAAGCATCGTTGTTGCGCCGTACGCTGCGGATGCGGACGCTCTAGCCACTGCATTAGCGGCTATGACCCCAGCCGAAGGCATGGCACTTATTGCCCAACTTGAACACACCGAAGCACAAATGACCCTGAATAATGGTGAGACATTCAGTTCAAGTGGCTGGCACAACTTGGTCGCTACTGAACAAAATTACGGTGCCATGCGCACAGTCGCTAGCTCCAATACTTCGGCAAATGCCGCATGGCCAGCAGGCTATAACGCCATTCTTGATTACGAAATTCCCAAGGTTGCCTCCTCGAACTACCGTGCACCTTACGTCGTGATTTGGGTCACAGATGCCAGCAGAAAATTAGTTCGCACCCTGCATGTGTATGGTTCACAAGAAAAATGGATTGACTCCAATTATGTCTGGTGGAAACGCTACGGCCGGACGATGAGCAATCTGGATACGGTGGCGAAACCTTCACGCAACCCTGGACAATACACCGTTGCATGGGATGGTAAAGACGATGCGGGACAACGCGTGGCGCAAGGCAAATACACGCTACATATCGAAGCGGCGCGTGAACATGGTGGACATAGCTACCAAACTTTTGATATCGATGCAGCGCCAAAATCAAGCACACAAAATTCAGCAGCAAAAGACGAATTCGGCGACTTGAAACTCCGCTTTGATCGAGCAATTTAATGACCCGTAAACGCAGTGAACAATCCATCCATGCCAAAGAAGCGCGACTGCATAAACCGTCCACGCAAACCATTCTGCATCGATTCATCATTCGAAAATCTGATTTCTATCGCTATGCACGCCATGTTCATGCATGGCTCTCTGCGTTTGCGTTTTTATCATTAATATTCTTTGCGGGCACAGGGTTATTTCTCAATAACACCGACTGGTTTGCTTCAGAACCAGAACAAGTCAGTTTGCAAATCAACGTCCCTGCAGAAGTCTTATCACAAGCAAGAAACTTAGAAAACCCTGCACCGCTGTTGTTAGAAGCCATTCGCAAACAAGCGCAACCACAAGTCTTGTCAGGTGCTTTCAAAAGTAGTGATTTAGTCGATGGCGAACTGGATATGCGTTTAGTAGGCGCGAAAGGTCACACCAACATTACCGTTGCGTTAGATACTGGTCATGCCGAGATTACGATCAAGCCTGAATCCGTTTTGGATACGCTCAAGAATCTACACAAAGGAAAAAATGTCGGAACGGTTTGGAAATTAGTCATTGATATCAGTGCAATCTTGATCTTGATCTTATCTATTGCAGGTTATTTATTATTTTTTAGCTTACGCAAACGCAAAGCGATCAGCCTGTGGCTAACAGGGCTGTGTTTCGTGTCGTTAGTTAGTGTGTTTATTTGGGGTGTGGTTTAAGTTACGGAATAGATCACTGAGCCTGTCGAAGTGATTGCGATACGCAGATCCCGCACATTTCGACAAGCTCAATGAGGTTGTTAATCCTACTGTGGGCTGAGTATCTTCTTGGCAATCTTTAAGGTCATCGCCCGTGGTAAAAACCGATAAAGTTGCCCCAACAGCCAATTGAGACAGCCTGTAATCACATAACTCTGATTGCGATCAAGGGCGTTCAGGGCAATATTCACCACAGCTTCTGCTGACATCCGTTTGCCGACTGAAGCTTCTTTTGCATTGACCACCTCAAAAAAAGCGGTATCGGTAGATCCGGGACATAGCGCCAAGACTCGCACCCCCTTGTCCAGATTTTCAGCCCAGAGCGCTTCGGAAAAAGACAATACAAATGCTTTTGTTGCGCCGTAAATCGCCATATAAGGATCTGGCTGGAATGCCGCGGTAGAAGCCACATTAATGATGGCACCCTGCTGATTCTTGATCATGGCTGGGAGCGCATGATGAGTCATCTCCACCACAGCCATACAATTCAACATCACTTCGTCGTATTGGCGATCAAGTGGTAATTGTTCAAAACGACCATAGGTTGCAAAACCAGCATTATTGACTAACACCATCGGAGTAAGTCCCAAATCACAGGCTTGAGTATAGACGCGCTCACTTGCCCCTATTTGGCTTAAATCCGCCGCAATAGCCACAGCATTAATTGCATACCTTTCATTGAGCTCTTTGCAAATATTAAGAAGCACCTGTTCAGAACGTGCCACCAACACTAGATTAGCACCAAGCTGTGCAAAAGCATGTGCAAATGCAAGCCCTATACCTGAAGAAGCCCCAGTAATCATCACATGTTGTGCTTTAACCTCGAACGGAATAGCCATAATTTTTTTACCTAAATGAAATCAATACTCCGTAGACTAAAGTGTGGAGTATGGTTCATGGTCAAACATTAATTTCAAACATTTAGCAGAGGCATAAACACGATGCGTATCGGTAACTTAGCGGCAAAGTCTGGAGTTTCTCGGGACACCATTCGCTATTACGAAGGACGGGGTCTGCTGGGTACCATCGAAAAAAATAGCGCTTATAAAACCTATACTGCCCGCGCGCTCAGGCGCCTCGACCTGATCAAGACCGCTAAAAATCTGGGGTTTACCCTCACCGAGATTGGTGAGGTGATGGACGCGTGGGAAGGTGAAGAACTCAATGTCACGACTAAAACGCAACTGCTCACCCAAAAATTGGCGCAGGTGCAAGCCAAATTTGAGGATCTAGGTCAACTGAAAACTGCTTTGGAACAAATACTGGCGAAAGTCGAGCAAGACTGTAATGACGAATCGTTTGAAAGAGAAACAACCGCAGACCTTGTGCTTCAAAACGTATAAATGCGGTTCAAGAAATTTTGGCGAGGAAAAATTAGCCTTGTTGTTTTAATGGTAATGTACAAATATCAACCAATAAAATATTATTGGTCAATTAAATGAGATGGGCATTAAGCGCATATTGCAAAATATATACGCTATTTAAGCCTTCCTCTCCAACAAGAAATTCGCCAACTCACGTAGCGCATTCGCCCGCTCATCAAATCCAGCCAACGCTTGCAACGCCTGCCCATGCAAATCAATCGCACGTTGCTGAGCCGCTGCCAAGCCCAACAAAGATGGATAAGTGGACTTCTGCAACTTCTCATCCGAACCCGCAGGTTTACCCAAATCCTCTGTCGTCGCCGTCACATCCAGCACATCATCTTGCACCTGAAACGCTAATCCCAGCGCATAAGCAAACTGATCCAGACTCGCTAAGACATCTTCGGCAACAACCCCAGCGGCTAGTGCTCCCATACGCACAGCAGAACGGATTAACGCACCTGTTTTATGCACATGAATCGTTTCTAATTCTGTCTCACAGACTTGCTTCGTTTCGGCAGCAAGATCCATCACTTGGCCTTTGACCATTTGACTGGATGCCTGTGACAAACTCTGCACTTGGTTTAATTGAATACGAGCATCGCTATCAGCTTCGTTTCCCGCAAACCACTGACTCGACAATACTTCAAATGCCAACGACTGTAATACATCACCAGCCAGCAACGCATTTGCTTCGCCATACAACACATGGGCAGTTGGCTGACCACGGCGCAACTCATCGTCATCCATGCATGGCAAATCATCATGCACCAGTGAATAACAATGAATCAGCTCGACAGCAACTGCAGCACGTCTTGCCGCCGCATTAACCACTTCACCACTGGCCTGACACGCCGCGTAAACCAACGCAGGACGCACACGCTTACCACCCAGCAACGCTGCATGACGAACCGCAAGCTTTAAGACATCAGGCCAATTTTGCTCATCAATCACAGTCAACAAATCCGATTGAACCTGTGCTTGAGCATCAGACAATACTTGCGGTAGATTTAACGCCTGCTTCATTAACGCACCTTGTTTTTTATACGAGCAACTTCATTCGAGAAACAAACTAATCATTGGCGACGATTCTACCAAGAGATTTGATTAAATCATTCAATTCAAATTTTTTATTCTCAAAGACAGTAGTTCACTGAGCGGAGTCGAAGTGAATGTGACACTCAGATATCGTTCATTTCGACTCCGCTCAATGAACTTGCTGCCATTACAAAAGCAGTATTTTTTGCAGCCATAAAAAAACGCACCCGAAGGCGCGTTTCTTTAAATCAACGAATTGATTACTTCGCTTTTGCAACAACTTTACGTTGTGGCAATTTTTCGCGGATACGTGCAGCTTTACCAGCCAAATCACGCAAGTAATACAATTTAGCGCGACGAACCGCACCACGACGTTTCACTTCAATACCAGCGATGATTGGTGAATGTGTTTGGAAAACACGTTCAACGCCAACACCGTTAGAAATTTTACGTACTGTGAATGCAGAGTTGAGACCACGATTTTTGATCGCGATAACAATACCTTCGTAAGCCTGAGTACGCTCACGGTCGCCTTCTTTAACTTTAACTTGAACAATAACAGTATCACCAGGCGCGAACGCAGGGATGTTTTGTTTCAATTGAGCGTTTTCAATAATTTGAACTAATGGGTGCTTGCCACTCATAGTATCGACTCCAAATGTGTCACATGTTCTAAATGAATCATGCAACTGAGTACAGAGGCTGTAGTATGTGTTTTTTAATGATTCACACACTGGCGCATATCACTCGCTAAGTTATTGCCCGCACTTTTTATGGTGACGAACACACTTGATGGCTTACCATCATCGACTGAAATTCAATTCGCTTGAATCATCCCTTTCAGTCACGGGAATACGTTAAACCGTATTACTTTGCAATATTCTTTTGGGCTACAGCTGCATCTTTCTCAGCTTCTGCAATCCATTTTGTTTGCTGTTTGGACAGCTCGACATCTTTTAACAGTTCAGGGCGTCTCGCTTCGGTCCGCGCCATACTTTGTAGAAAACGCCATTTTTCAATCTGGAGATGATGACCGCCTTTCAGCACTTCAGGCACATCCAAACCTTCAAACGTATCGGGCTTTGTATAGTGTGGACAATCCAGTAAACCCGCGACAAAAGAGTCTTGTTCTGCCGAAGCATTGTCACCCATCACATCAGGCAACCTGCGGATCACACTATCCATCAACACCATCGCAGGCAGCTCGCCACCTGTTAACACATAATCACCAATCGACCATTCTTGATCGACATACAACTGAATCAAGCGCTCGTCGACACCTTCATAGCGACCACAGAGCAGAATCATTCCATCATATTGCTGTAATGCTTTGACGCCTGCCTCATCCAACTTACGACCTTGTGGCGACAAATACACCACAGGGACATTGGCAAGACCTTGCGCTTCAGCCAGTTCTTTCGCATGGCGGATGGTATCAGCCAAAGGCTCAGCCATCATCACCATACCCGGTCCACCACCGCATGGACGCTCATCGACACGACGATTCGGGTCAAAGCTGAAATCGCGGGGATTGAGACAAGTCACATTGACTTGACCTCGACCAATCGCTCGACCCGTAATTCCAAAATCACGCAGTGCCGCAAACATTTCTGGAAATAGGGTAATGACTGAAAACCACATAAACCCACCTATCTCAGCACAGTAGTCGAACTATCAATGGGCTTAAACATTAACTGCCATAGGCAACTAATAGTCCATGCCCCAATTCACATCCATACGACGGGTTGCCATATCTATGTGACGGATAATATCTTTATGCCATGGAATCAATCGTTCAGTTTGATCGATACTTCCAGCAACAGGACGAACAACGATGACATCGTTTGCACCTGTTTCAAACAGTTCATAAATTGCGCCAATAAACACAGGTTCGGCATCAGCAGCAGCTTCGCCCGAATCTTGTGGTTCATAGACATAAACCTGTAAACCCACCAAGTCAGACCAATAGTACTCATTCACAGGTGCAGCAGGCAGAACATTACGATCAACCCACACCGTCGCACCCATCATCAGATCGGCTGCGTTACGGTCAAGCACTCCCGCTAGAGAGACGACTAACCCTTTACCTTGGGTACGCCAACGCTTAACTTCCATTTGGCGTAAGCCTGTGCGGGTTTCTACCCACCATGGCTGGTAATCAAAAATATTACTGATCGGATCAGTATCAGAATACAACCACAACCAACCCTGCAAACCATATGCAGCGCGCAATTCCCCGACCTTCATACGATCGGCAGGAACTGCACTGGCAGGCTTATTTAATTCTGATGACGACATAAGGTTTGCACTCGCAAGTTCGCTTGAGACTCAATAAGTCTTAAACATCGATGCGATTAAGCAGCAGCAACTACACCAGCAGCAGCTTGCTTAGCCAATGACGCAACGCGATCAGAAGGTTGTGCACCATTTGCAGTCCAATATGCATAACGGTCTGCGTTCAGACGTACTTTTTCTGCCTGACCTTTTGCAGTCGGGTTGAAGAAACCAATACGTTCAATGAAACGACCATCACGTGGATTACGGCTATCAGTTACGATGATTTGATAGAACGGACGCTTTTTGGCACCACCACGGGCAAGACGAATAACGACCATGTACGACACTCACTTTAATATACGAAAAAATACAATTTAAAAACGGCGATAAAAATCAGGTGGACTTCTACCCGCGCCATGCCAATTTAAGGCATAGCCGCAGTTATGTCCAAAAAGGGGGCTATTCTACGTTATTTTT
>JANYEL010000051.1 GCA_025363155.1 Moraxellaceae bacterium | reverse complement strand
ACCAAATTCGGTTGACGCGGCACACCAAACTTCTCTACGAAGGGCGTATGCACATGGCCAATAATCGGTACAGTTATATGAGTGGGTTGGTTCATTTTTCGCTCTAAATCGAAGGTGGTATGAGTCTAAATCGACTTTTTTGGTATTTATTCAAATAAATACTTGGTTAAAACAGACACTTTGAGAATCTTTAAATTAAGAAAAAAGACGTAGTATGTTGATTTAACAACTTTTTCCCATCTTCATTAATCAGTTTTACTTATATCTAAAATAAAATGAAATAGGTTTATCGCTTAGAACTTTTCGGTAGAATAGCCCCATAGAATCTTTCCCGTCGCACAGAAGCTACTTTTTCTGGAAATTTGATTTCACAGAGTCTTTCTGCTTGAAATCACGATACGACACAGCACCCGAATAGAGACATTATGGCAGCATTTAACTCCGAACGTATTACTCATGTACATCATTGGAATGATACGTTATTCAGCTTCAAATCCACTCGTGATCCAGGTTTACGTTTCAAGAATGGTCAATTCGTTATGATCGGACTGGAAGTGAACGGTAAACCATTAATGCGCGCCTACTCTATTGCAAGCGCAAACTATGAACATGAGATGGAATTCTTCTCCATTAAAGTTCAAGACGGCCCGCTAACTTCAGTGTTGCAAAACCTAAAAGTTGGCGATGAATTGCTGATGAGCAAAAAACCGACTGGCACATTGGTGTTAGACGATCTATTGCCGGGTAAAAATCTGTATATGTTGTCAACAGGAACAGGACTTGCGCCGTTTCTCTCGTTGATTCGTGATCCAGAAACCTATGAACGTTTTGAAAAAGTCGTTTTGATTCATGGCGTCCGCCATGTGAATGAACTTGCCTACACTGACTTAATTGAAAGCATTTTGCCAAATGATGAATTCTTCGCGGAATTGGTCAAAGACAAATTGATCTATTACCCAACAGTAACCCGTGAACCATTCCGTAATCAAGGTCGTATTACCACCCTGATTGAAAACGGTAAGTTGTTTGAAGATATCGGTTTGCCACGCTTTAATCCTGAAACTGACCGCGCGATGATGTGTGGTAGCCCAACGATGTTGAAAGACCTCAGCGATCTACTCGATCAACATGGTTTAAAAGTATCACCACGTATGGGTGATCCAGGTGACTATGTGATTGAACGTGCATTCGTTGAAAAATAAGTCTCTTTTATTTTTCACCAGATCAAAAAATGGCGCTCATCAAGGCGCCATTTTTATGCTTGTAACTTGTTATTTTGCTTTCATTACTTTAGCTAAATCTTCCGGTTTCACATTATTGGAAATCAGTACGCCCGTTGTATGCACCGCAATATCATTACCCACAAAAGAACTATAGCCCGTCATTCCCCAATCAGAGCGACGAATAACTAAATCAGCTGTCGTGTTGATACTCACAACTTTAGTTGCCTCATCAAACTTAGGCATATCGAGGGTTACTTTAGTCTTTACTGGTTTGGTCACGCCGAGAATGGTTAAATCACCTTGCACAATCACATGCGCAGGATCAATTTGCGTCACGCTGGTACTTTTAAAATTGACCGTAGGGTATTTTTCGGCATCAAACAACGAGCTGCCTTTTATAACACCATCATTTAATTTTGATCCCGTGGAAACACTATTCAAATCAACCACAAAAGTGATTTGAAGATTTTTTTGATCAAAGACATCGCCTTTAATCTGACCATCAAATTTATTAAAACGACCTGTGACTTGCATCATGCCACTTGGTGGAGTGACAAAATTAATTTGAGTTTTATTAAGATCAAACTGCCAATCAGCAGCGAATGCAAGATTTGAACTCGCAAATACAATAACTGCCAAGGTGTTTTTTATTTTATTCATCATTGCCCAGCCCCTTTGTAATCCATTCTAAACGTTCACTATCTTCGTCAATTGCCGCCTCGCGAATGAGTTGTGACGGGCGATGAAGTAGTTTTGCCAGCATGCCTTGTGATAATCGCTCAAGGACCTCATCAACTGCAATACCTTGCGTCAATAACTGTTTCGCTCTTAGTAATTCTTGCTGACGAATCTCATCCATATGTTGACGGTAAAGCGCAATGGCAGGTCCAGCTTGTTGGGCACGATTACTTTGAATGTATTGCGCCGCCAACTGACTGACCATGACTTCAGCTTCGACTGCGGCTTGTCTGCGATGCGCCAGATTGCCTTCAATCACGCTTTGTAAATCATCCACGGTATATAAATAGACATCATCCAATGCAGCAATTCGAGGCTCGATATCACGCGGAACGGCCAAATCAATCATCAACATCGGACGATGACGGCGAGCCTTGAGTGCACGGCGCACCATATCACGCGTAACGACGGGATGAATACTTCCCGTCGAACACGATACAAGATCTGCGCGTTGGAGTGCAGTTTCTAATTGATCAAATGGAATCACTTCTACAGCGATATGCGACTTGAGTTCAGCCGCCAAACTTTCTGCGCGCTCGATGCCGCGATTACAAATCAGTATTTTTTTAACGCCATGTTCAGCCAAATGCCGACCGACCAACGTATTCATTTCACCAGCAGCAACCAAAAGAACGGTTGTTTCACTTAAATCACTAAACACTTGTCTGGCTAATTGTAATACAGCAAAACCGAGTGAAACGGCTTGTGAGCCAATCGCAGTTTCTGTGCGGACTTTTTTGGCTGCGCTAAAGACTTGTTCAAAAATGCGAGTTAATTTTGGGGTCACAGTACCCGCATCACGCGCGTATTGCAGTGCACTTTTGACCTGTCCAAGAATTTGCGGTTCACCGAGAACCATTGAATCAATGCCACTTGCGACGCGCATTAAATGAATCAACGCATCCTCTTCACCATGTTGATACAGATGATCAGCTAAGGTTTCTATGGATAAGCCATGGGTATGCGCCAACCACTCCGCTAAATCTTCTGGAGAGTCGGTAATACTATATAATTCTGTGCGATTACAAGTTGATACAATCACTAAATCATTCGTCAAACCCATAGCTTGAGCGTGACGAAGTGCGTCACCTAAACGCTCAGGCACAAATGCGACTTGCTCGCGCAGGGCCAAAGGTGCGGTGGTATGATTGATGCCTAATGCAAAGAAACCCATTGTGCGTCGATTGCCACTTGCAAATATGGTATTGTGCGATAAGCGATGCTCAAATACAAACATTGCTTTGCAAATGCGACGGTTAAAGACTGTTATTAAAATCTTTTTAATCAATGAAGATTGAATACGAAGACGATTCTTACAAAGACAACCAATGAGATAGCGAGGTTCGTTTGCTCCGATTGGATTTATCAAGGTCTTTTTGCATTCGCTATCAAACCCTGATTCGCGGCTCTATCCTCTCCACTGCCATACTGACCAGTACTGTGCAGGCGGCGCTGTTGGATGTCTTTTCTGCTGAACTCGCCTTAGCACGCGGCATGACCGATAAAGGTGTTGTGCTCTATCGTGCGCAAGCCATCCAAAGTAAAGATCCTGTTATCTTAGAGCGCGCACTGACGGTTGCTTTAGAAAACAATGATACGAATGGCGGCTTAGCCATCAGCAAACACTGGGTTGAAGTTGATCCGAACTATATCCCTGCTTTATTTTATATGGCGCATTTGTCGCTCAAGGCACACGACTACCAACTCGCGGCACAAACCCTCGATCAAATCCTCAGTTATGACAATGATGCTGCGCTAGATCGTATCATTGTCGGGATTTCGCCAGATAATCCGCATGATCGAAATGCACTACTTGCTGCGTTGCAAAGCCTGAAAGAATATAACAATCCATCGCTTTCGGTACTCAAAGCGGGTCTGCTCGTACAAGCAGGAAAACCTGACGAAGCGCTGCGCGAAGTGAATAATGCACTGCGAAAAAAACCAGGCGTCACGGCATTTATTACCTTAAAAGCTAATATTTTGATCGGTCAAAATAAAGTGGCAGAAGTTCAACAACTGCTGACACAGGAAATCAAACGCCAACCGAAAAATAAAAGTTTGCAAATGTTTGAAGTACGTTTTCTACTCAACAACAAACAGCCAACATTGGCAATTTCACGACTCAAACAAATGACCCGGCGCTGGCGCAATGATGGTGAAATTTTATTATTAGCTGGCTTAGTCAGTATTGATAATCAACGAATGCAGGATGCGGAACGCTATCTGGTACAGCTTCTAACAATTGATCAATATGTCGATCAAGCTTATTTTTATCTAGGTATCGCTGCTGAACGTCAAAATCACATTGTGGTGGCAATTAGCTATTTCCAAAAAGTTCAAGGCGATGAACTCTATCGCAAAGCGCAAAAGAAACTTGCAATCATTATGGTTGCCAATAACCAGCTTGATGATGCTCTCACCAACCTGACTCAAGAACGCGTCGAACATCCAGAGCAAACCAGTTTTCTTTATTTACTCCAAGCACAGTTACTCAAAGATAATCACCAGATCAAAACTGCACGCAAACTGTTAGATGAAGCGATTAATAGTCTACCGAATCAACCTGAGCTGATTTACGCAAGAATCTTGTTACTGCAGCCAGAAGAACGTGCGTTGCTGGACAGTGAGTCTGAACACTTACTCGCGCTCAGTCCTGATAATCCTGTTTATCTCAATGCCTACGCGTTTGCGCTCGCCCAACAAAATCGCCGCCTCACCGATGCACGCGCGCTCGCTGAACGCGCTAATAAACTCGCGCCAAACCATGCTGCGATTTTAGATACTCTTGGATTTATTGCACTTCTACAAAAAGATAATGCCTTTGCAATCAATACTTTGAGATCAGCTTACACATCTGAACCCAGTGTAAACATTGGCATGCACTTGGTTACGGCATTAGCAACCAATAAAAAATACGACAATGACCGCAATCAACTGATTAATGAACTCAAAGCACACTTCCCAAATGACCCACAAATCATTGCTCAATTTGATGGTGCAGGACATACAACGCCACAATCCATATCAAATATTCAACTGAATAGCACACCAATAATCACTGACACTACAACCGCCATACATTAATCACTCGCCAAAAACTATGAATCAAAATATGTTTTCTAAACAGTTTAAAACCGCTGCAGTTTTGCCTTTATTACTCGCATTAACCGCTTGCCAAACATTACGCCCACCGACACTTCCAACAATTCCGCCTACGGAATTACCAACTACGCCGACAACAACTGCTGTTACTGCACCTCCAATTCACTTCAGCATTACTGGAAAAATTGGTGTTCGAACTGCAAAACAGACTGGCAGTGCTTTTTATGCATGGTCGCAAGATGGCGAACGTTTCGCGATTGACCTGACTGGCGCGCTCGGTATTGGACAAACGCATATTGAAGGTATTCCAGAACACGTCACTTTGCAAAGTGCAAAAACTGGGATTATTGAAGCCACTACGCCAGAAGAATTATTGCAGCGCGCCACAGGTTGGCAAGCGCCGATTTCTTATTTGCCTTATTGGATCGATGGTCGAACAGCAAGCGCTGATAGCACTGCAACTCGTGATACTCAAAATCGTATTCAAACCTTAAATGAAGGGGGTTGGGATGTGACATTTAATTACGATGATCAATCTCAACTGAAATACCCAAATCGTTTAGTGATGAATCAAATCGCAGACCCGACTGACCCAACAACCCATAATAAAGTAACGCTCACCATCCAACGTGAAGCGTCAACCGCTGATCAAACCGTTAAAACGAGTACTGCACCGTGACCGTACTCCGTTTACCTGCCCCAGCTAAATTGAATCGCTTTCTGCATATCACTGGAAGACGTGCAGATGGCTATCATCTGCTGCAAACGGTTTTCCAGATCATTGACCAGATGGATTGGCTCAGTTTTGAAGCGCAGGATTCATTAGAACTGATCAGCGATCTACCGTTTCCAACCCAAGATAATCTCATTATTCGTGCAGCGAGCCTATTGCAAACGACTACTGGCAGTAGGAAAGGTGCACAAATCACGTTGGAAAAAAACTTACCCATAGGTGGCGGTTTAGGCGGTGGTTCTTCTGATGCAGCAACCACGTTGCTTGCACTCAATCATCTATGGCAAACAGGTCTAAGCATTGATGAACTGGCGCAATTAGGCTTAAAACTCGGCGCAGATGTGCCAGTCTTTGTTCGCGGGCAGAATGCTTGGGCAGAAGGTGTCGGTGAAGTTTTGCAACCGATTACGCTACCAGAAAGTCACTTTGTCGTACTAACACCGAATTGCTTCGTCAGTACAGCTGAAATTTTTAACCATGCAGACTTACCGCGCGACACAAAAATAATTGAACCCGCAGACTTTTTGACTGAAATTCAAAATCAACATATCAATAAAACAACCCATAACGATTGCACTATCGTCGTTCGTCAACGCTATCCTGAAGTGGATCAAGCGCTGCTGTTTTTAGAAAATATTCAGCAACAAGCAGCAGAGCTTTTTGAAGCGCCACAACTGACTGGAACAGGTGCTTGTGTATTCCTTGTCACGCCTACACGCGCATTTGCCGATAAAATACTCAAACAATCGCCATTTAATGGTTTCGTTTGTTCAGGAATTGGGCAATCACCTGTGCATTCTGCATTAAATTTGTTATAGTTGCGCCCCGTCGATTCGCTTACGCAAGTAAATAAATCGACGCGTTCGAGTACATGCATTAGGGGCGTCGCCAAGTTGGTAAGGCATCAGGTTTTGATCCTGACATCCGTTGGTTCGAGTCCAGCCGCCCCTACCATGTAATCTGAACATATTAATAAAGAACGGAAATACACAGTTTTTTTGAAAATTTCAAATCTTCTGTCGTAAAAAAGAGTGATGGTTAAAGGTGAGTCAAAAAATCCAGATTTAATACTGTTTTTCTTGACATTCCAGCAACAAATCACTATAGTTTCCGCCGCTATAGGGGCGTCGCCAAGTTGGTAAGGCATCAGGTTTTGATCCTGACATCCGTTGGTTCGAGTCCAGCCGCCCCTACCATATTCTGTTTTATGTCTTTTGTTATATAAAGATATCTTCTTCACTCCGTTGATTTTTTCGCCTTTAATTTAGGATTGAACTATGCCAAATCTCGTTATTTTCACTGGCAACGCTCACCCTGACTTAGCGCAAAAAGTCGCGAGTCATCTGCATGTGCCACTCGGTGCAGCTTCCGTAACACGTTTCTCTGACGGCGAAATCGCTGTAGAAATCACTGAAAACGTACGCGGTAAAGACGTATTTATTTTGCAACCAACTTGCGCGCCAACCAACGATAACCTGATGGAAATCTTGGTCATGGCTGATGCGCTTCGTCGTGCCAGTGCAGGTCGTATTACAGCAGTTCTGCCTTACTTCGGTTACGCACGCCAAGATCGTCGTCCACGTTCAGCACGTGTACCGATTAGCGCGAAAGTCGTTGCAGACATGTTGAGCATCGTGGGTATTGATCGTGTGTTAACCATGGATCTCCATGCCGATCAAATCCAAGGCTTCTTTGATATTCCAGTAGATAACATCTACGGCTCACCTGTTCTTTTGGCTGACCTTAAGAAACGTGGTGAAAACGGTAATTTGATTGTTGTATCCCCAGATATCGGTGGTGTTGTTCGTGCACGTGCGGTTGCGAAGCAACTGGGTGACATTGAACTGGCAATTATTGATAAACGTCGTCTACGTGCGAATGAAGCACAAGTAATGCACATCATTGGTGATGTTGCAGGTCGTGATTGTGTGATTGTAGATGACATGGTCGATACTGCGGGCACATTGTGCAAAGCAGCAGCAGCGCTTAAAGAACATGGCGCACGCAGCGTTATCGCTTACTGTACTCACCCAGTATTGTCTGGTGCAGCGATTGATAATTTGAATGGCTCTCCGATCGACGAATTAGTCGTTGCGGATACTATTCCACTGAGTCAAGCAGCGCGTGATTGTGGCAAAGTTCGCCAAATCAGTATTTCAAGTTTACTCGCAGAAACGATTCGCCGTATTAACAACGAAGAATCCATCAGCGCGATGTTCGAACTGCTTTAATCTTTCATTAGATTAAAAATATTTTTGTAGAATTGAACGAGAAATCTCGTTTAACCCCGCCGAACTGGTCGCAAGTTCGGCATTTTACCAACTAAAGCCTCGGTTTTTGAGACTTTAAACTGTTGTTTATTTAGGAAATACCATGAGCACTATCGATTTCAGCTTGAACGTTCAAGCCCGTGACTTGCAAGGGAAGGGTGCGAGCCGCCGCCTGCGTCACACAAACCTCGTACCAGGCGTGATTTACGGCGGCAAAGCTGCTGCACAATCAATCAGCATTCGTTTGAATGAATTGGTTAAATCATTGGAAAGTGAAGCGTTTTATTCACACGTTTTGACTTTGAATGTTGATGGAAAATCAGAACAAGTTGTTCTGAAAGCGCTACAACGTCATCCAGCAAAAAACACCCCAATGCATGCTGACTTCATTCGTGTTGATAAAACACATGAAATCACAATGCGCGTTCCATTGCATTTCACCAACCAAGATACAGCGGTTGGCGTGAAGCAACAAGGTGGTCAATTGTCGATCACTGTGAGCGATGTTGAAGTTCGTACATTGGCCGCTAACTTGCCTGAATTCATCGAAGTTGACTTGAGTGCAGCTGTACTTGATCAAGTTCTGCATTTGTCAGACATCAAACTGCCTAAAGGCGTTAAGTTGACTCAATTGAGCCACGGTGCAGACAGCCATGATTTGCCAATCGCAAGCATTCACTTGCCAAAAGGCCAAAAAGCTGACGAAGCTGAAGCAGCTGCTGAATAATTAAGCAAGCTCTCTAGCGATGTCTAAAGAACAAACGAGTATTTCCCTCATCGTAGGGCTGGGCAATCCGGGAACGGAATATGCTCAGACTCGTCATAACGCTGGGTTTTGGTTTATAGAAGCCATTGCCCAGCGTTTTAACATCACCCTAAAAGCAGAAAGTCGTTTTTCTGGTCTCACGGGTCGCGGTTTAATTGATGGTCATGATGTGCGGTTATTACTGCCCTCCACGTTCATGAATTTATCAGGTAAATCAGTTGTACCGATGGCGAAGTTTTTTCAAATCGCCCCCGCGAATATTCTCATTGCCCATGATGACTTAGACTTACCTTCAGGCTGTATTCGCTTGAAAACAGGTGGCGGTCACGGCGGTCATAATGGTCTACGCGACATTGTTCCGCACATTGGAAATGATTTTCATCGCTTGAGGATTGGAATTGGTCACCCTGGACATAAAGAAAAGGTACATGGGCATGTTTTAGGTCGTGCGCCTAAAGCTGAGCAAGATTTGCTCGATCAAGCACTCGATGAAGCGTTACGTCTGACCCCGATGATTGTGCAGGGTGATATTGCTCGTGCCATGAGTCAATTGAATGGTTTTAAACCGAGTTAATTTAGTTTAAAATCAGTGAAGTAGATTTTATTTTAATGTTTTGTCGCAATATTTAGCGGTTAAATGTTGTACAAATCATCCATAATGTGCACAATGCGAACCGTAAATCATTGCTCCTAATGATTACGTGTACTTCTTGTACTATCTGGCCCTACTCCCACGGAGATCATCGCCATGCAAACTACGATGTTAAAATGTAAAATCCATCGCGCACGCGTCACTCATGCAGAAGTGCATTACGAGGGATCATGTGCAATTGACGGTAATTTGTTGGATTTAGCAGGTATTCTCGAATACGAACAAATTCAAATCTATAACGTCACCAGTGGTACGCGTTTTACCACGTACGCAATTCGCGGCGAAGAAGGTTCAGGCATCATTTCTGTCAATGGCGCTGCCGCACACCGTGCAGATGTTGGCGATATCGTGATTATTGCTGCCTATGCAAACTACGAAGCACGTGAACTGATCAACTTCAAACCACAGTTAGTGTACTGCAACGCGGATAACACCGTCAGCCACACTGCGAATATCATTCCTGTGCAAGTTGCTTAATAGTTTAAAATAATCGAGATTCAATAAAACCCGCCTACTCTGGCGGGTTTTATGTTTTTGGCATCAACGTTTTCAAAATGCACCTATCTTTTCCTCATAAAATCTCTCTAATTTTTACGTCCAAACCACTCATCTTATGATGAAAAATAAGAATTATTAGAATGGTTGCTGGTATGCTAAATAGAGTAGCTTCATCAAATTGAGTCGCTATTTAAAAAATAAGATTTGGAGTTGCATGTGAAAATCGTGGTTTTAGGCGCGGGAGTGATCGGGACAACGACGGCTTGGTTTCTCAATCAGGCGGGTCATGATGTGACTGTCATCGAACGCCAACCCAATGCAGGCCTCGAAACCAGCTTTGCAAATGGCGGTCAAATTTCCGTCAGCCACGCAGAACCTTGGGCAAACCCTTCTGCCCCATTCAAAATCCTAAAATGGTTGGGAAAAGAAGATGCACCACTGCTCTTTCGTCTGCGTGCCGATCTCAACCAATGGCGTTGGGGTCTACAATTTTTGAGGGAGTGCTCGCCTGCACGCACGCAAAACAACACCTTGAATATTCTGCGCTTGGGATTATATAGCCGTAGCGTTCTGCAAAAATTACGCGCTGAAACCAATATTCAATATGATGCGTTAACCAAAGGCATCCTACACTTTTACACTGATCCTCACGAATTTGAAAATGCGATTGCTGCAGCAAAACTGATGCGCAGTATCGAACTAGACAGGCAAGTCATTGACAATAAGAATGATATTTTGAAAATTGAACCTGCTTTCGGTAGTAGTATTGACCAAATTGTTGGTGCAACCTATACATCCAGTGATGAATCAGGCGACGCGCACAAATTTACGCAAAATCTCGCAGCACTGGCCGCATCGAAAGGCGTGAACTTTCTCTACAACCACACCATTACTCAGATCAAGCAAATTCAAGATCGCATAAGCTGTGTCACAACTCAACACCACGCTGAAACCTTCGACATCACTGCCGATGCTTATGTTGTTTGTCTGGCGAGTTATAGTGGATTAATGGTGCGTAATCTCGGTATTCCTTTACTGATTTATCCTGCAAAAGGCTACTCAGCAACCGTTGAGATTCCTGAAGGTGCAAATGCGCCAAATGTCAGCTTAACGGATGATGAATACAAATTAGTCTTTTCACGTTTAGGCAAGCGATTACGCATCGCTGGCACGGCAGAATTGAATGGTTACGACTTAAATCTTAATGAAGTGCGTTGTCAGGCTTTGATTAAACGCACCGAAACGCTCTTTCCTTTGGCTGCGGATTACGCCAAACCTGTGTTTTGGACTGGACTGCGCCCCGCCACACCCAGCAACGTGCCTTATATTGGCAAAACCAAATATCCAAACCTTTATTTGAATACAGGTCATGGCACTTTAGGCTGGACTCATGCCTGTGGTTCAGCACAAGCGATTGCCGATATTATTGATCGTAAAAAGCCAGAGGTAGAATTCACATTTACTTACTAACAACCTAAGGTTTGTAGTATGTAGAAACAAGACTCTGCTAGAATCCACGCTTGTTTTTAAAACAACAGAATCCTGTTTTTCTATCACCATAATTTGGAGCTGACTTCGCTAATGTCTCGCCTGCCCGTACTGCTTGCTGCCACCGTTTTGACAGGTGTGTCACTCACAACAACTGCCGCAACCATCATCCCATCACCGCCAGTTATGGATAATAAATCATACGTCCTCATGGACTATGATTCTGGTCAGATTTTGGCGTCGTCAAACCCAGATTTGCAACTTCCTCCAGCATCTTTAACCAAGATGATGACCAGCTTTATCGTCGAACAGAATCTTTTGTCTGGTCGTCTGAAAGAAACTGATCCTGTGTTGATGAATGAATCTGCATGGTGTCGTGGTAGCAGCAGCGAATCTTGCATGTACGTACCACTGAATAGCTCAGCTTCAGTACTAGATATGTTGCGCGGCATTGTGATTCAGTCCGGTAATGACGCATCAAAAGCGATGGCAGAACATATTGCAGGTAACGAAGGTGCATTCGCGGAAGTTATGAATGGCGAAGCGAAACGTATCGGCATGAAAAACACGCATTATATGAATGCAACAGGTCTGCCAATGGATGGTCATTATTCATCGGCGATGGACTCTACAATTCTGGCGCGTAACATCATCAGCAGCAGCGCAAAATACTATCCGATTTACTCTGAAAAATGGTTCACGTACAACAACATCAAGCAAGGTAACCGTAATGCGTTACTTTTCACAGATCCAAGTGTTGATGGTCTGAAAACGGGTCATACCGATGAAGCTGGTTATTGCCAAGTCACTTCGGCAAAACGCGGTTCAATGCGTTTGATCTCTGCTGTTTTTGGTACACCTAGCATGAATGAACGTGCAGGTCAGACTCGTGCATTACTCAGCTACGGTTTTACGAACTTCGAAACCACCGCGTTACGTCCAGCAGCTCAGTCATTAGCAACCACACCAATTTGGCTCGGTAAAACCGATACGCTAAATGTGGGTCTGACTGAAGCTATGAAAGTCACCCTGCCACGCGGACAAGCCGCTCAAGTTCAAACATCATTGTCGATTCTGCCAAACCTCACTGCACCGATCAAAAAAGGTCAGGTTGTGGGTAAAGTCATCGCGACATTGTCAGGGAAAACTTTAGCTGAACGTCCATTGGTTGCACTTGAGCCAATCGACGAAGCGGGTTTCTTCTCACGTATGATGGATCACATCAAAATGTTCTTTAGCAAATTATTTAAATAATTCGTTAAGACGAAAGGCAAACACTTAAAAGCTAAAAAGGATCGATTAATAATCAGACCTTTTTAGCTTTTTTATTTAAAAAATCATAAATAGGAGCTTGTTCAAACAGTAAACACAGACATTCACACGCCGCTCGCATAGTTTATGCCATTCAAAACATCCTTATGGAACTTATACTTGGAAACAATACTTTTTTTATCAAAAGTTATAACTAACCGCAGAGGATTTATATAACTGCCTTGAGCGAAAAATTTAACGAGAGGAATAAAGTCTTCTAGCTGAGATGATGAATGAATGTAAGTGTAGGTCCATATTTCAGCTCCATCACCAGACAAAGAAACAATAGCTGCTCCACCTAAAGCAGAACGAACTTGCTTCATGGTGGTAGTGCCTTCTTCTATTTTATTTTGAATATTTTGTTGTGCTTCATCCTTGGTTTCTGGGTTACTAACCGACACACAACCCGCAACCAAAAACAAAACTGTCAGCCCAGAAACCATATTATTTTTCACTAAAAACCTCAATTTCATAAAAAATATTAGCTTATTATTATCATAAACGATGCTACTGAACTACTTATCTCACCACCTCGAAGCTTTATCCAAATCCGTCGTTTTTTGTTCTACCCATTCAGCACCTTGATTGGTTAATTCTTGCTTCCAAAACGGCGCATCATTTTTTAAAAAATCCATCAAATATTGCACGGCATCAAACGCCACTTGGCGATGAGCGCTGGCAACGACAACACCAACAATATTTTCACCTAAATGCATTTCACCAACACGATGGACAAGTACGATTCCAAGTAACTCCCAGCGAGCACATGCTTCTGCGACATGCTGCTGTAAAACATTTTCCGTCATTCCTGCGTAATGCTCTAACACTAAACCTGTCACATCAGGGCGATCACCTGACTCACGGACTTGGCCAATGAAACTCACGACTGCCCCAGCTACGCCTGCTTTCAAACCCAATGCATCAAATCGCTGATCCAAATCAGTCCTACTGAAAGATTCGTTCACAATTGCAATATCAACACGGCAAATCGCAGACATTTTTAGCCTCCAGTCACAGGCGGGAAAAATGCAACTTCGTCGCCAGCAGAAACCATTTGTTCAGATTGAGCAAACTCTTGATTCACAGACACGAAAACAGGCTGCGGTAAATCAGCGAAATTTGGATATTGTTTAGTTAATAACGCTTCAAATTGTTCTAAAGTCACTGATTGATTCAGCTCAATATCAATTTCTTTAATACCCATTTTTTCGCGTAGTTTGGCGAAGAATAAAACCTTAACTGTCATCTTTTTCAATCTCAAATAGTTTTATCAAAATCACGTTTACCGCCCGCTTTTTTGACCAATTGAATCGCACCTATAATCATTTCCTGATCAACTGCTTTGCACATGTCGTACAACGTCAAACCAGCTACGCTGACGGCGGTCAATGCTTCCATTTCCACGCCTGTTTGCCCAGTCGTGCGGCATGTCGCTTGAATCTGCACTCCAGAAACAGGTTCATCAACGAGCTGCAAATCAATCGCCACTTTAGTCAGCGGTAACGGATGACACAGTGGGATCAATGATGACGTTTGTTTTGCCGCCATAATCCCAGCAATACGCGCAGTTGCAAGCACATCACCTTTCGGTAAGGCTTGATCACGCAGCAGTGCTAAAGTCGTAGGAAGCAACTGAATAAAACCCGTCGCAACAGCCGTGCGTTGGGTTGTCGCCTTATCAGACACATCAACCATATGTGCAGCACCTTGTGCATCCAGATGGGTTAACGTATTTCCCGAAACAGAATTAGTTTCATGTAACGAAATGGTATTTTTATCAGTCATTGATTCGCTCTTAAATACATACACGATTGCTATATGAAACCATCAGTATGCACAACAGAATGGAGAAATATGTCGTAATCCCTTATCATAGCACCTGTTAAAAGCCTGCTCTTCAAAGTTTTCAAATGTGGTTCGTTTTGGAACAACATTTAGGCTTTTTTCTAACGATTATTTTGCATTTTGTTTATGGAATCAACTATGTCTTGGGCTCCACATGTCACCGTCGCAACAATCATCCAGCAAAATATCGCTGGCAATGGCTCTGATGCGCGGTTTTTATTGGTGGAAGAAATCAGCATCAACATGACTGATTTGGTCATAAATCAACCTGCCGGTCATGTTGAAGCCAATGAAACTCTGATTGAAGCGGCCATTCGCGAGACTTTAGAAGAAACGGGCTACACCGTGTCCATAGACGGCGTCGTAGGTTTGTATACCTACACCCCACCAGATAGTGCGAACCACACCTATTACCGAATTTGTTTTTTAGCCAATGTTGAATCGTTCGATGCGACGCGTACGTTAGATACGGGCATCGTCCGCACACTTTGGTTAACGTTGGATGAGCTCAAAGCGACAGGTCGCGCACGTTCACCATTGGTCATTCGTTGTATTGAAGATGCATTGGCAGGACAACGTTTTCCGCTTTCCATGATATTTGAGCAGCCTCGCACAACAGGCTCAGTGTAATGAATACATTGGTCAACACTGCAACTGAAGAATCCGCTGCACTTTCAACAAACAAGCAAAAATTTGTCATGGTCGGGATGTCTGGCGGCGTTGATTCGTCTGTATCTGCGGCATTGCTAATGGAACAAGGCTATCGCGTCGAAGGCCTATTCATGAAGAACTGGGAAGATGACGACGGTACCGAATATTGCACAGCGATGCGCGATCTTGCCGATGCGCAAAGTGTCTGCGATACCTTAGGCATTCCGCTGCATACCGCAAACTTTGCGATGGAATATTGGGATCGCGTGTTTGAGCACTTCTTGAAAGAATACCAAGCTGGACGCACGCCAAACCCAGATATTCTGTGCAATAAAGAAATTAAATTCCGCGCATTCCTCGACTACGCCCTGACTTTGGGTGCGGACTATATCGCGACAGGACACTACACCCGCCGCAGTGAAGTCACTCAAAATCAATCAGGCGAAAATGTCGCGCAACTCCTCCGTGGCTTAGACCACAACAAAGATCAAAGCTATTTCCTGCATGCAGTGCATGGCCGCGAAATTGCCAAAACCTTATTTCCAGTCGGTGAATTACTCAAACCTCAAGTTCGCGCAAAAGCAGAATCTTTGGGGCTATCTACCGCTGCAAAGAAAGATTCGACAGGCATTTGCTTTATTGGTGAACGCCGCTTTAAAGACTTTCTACAACAATACTTACCAGCGCAAAAAGGTGAGATCGTCACCGATGAAGGCCGCGTAATCGGTCAACATGATGGACTGATGTATTACACGCTTGGCCAGCGCGGTGGTATTGGCGTTGGCGGCTTAAAAGACCAAGCCGAAGGTGCATGGTTTGTATTGGCAAAAGATTTAGTCAACAACCAACTCATTGTGGGTCAAGGTCATAATCACCCACTCATGCTCAGCACCACTTTATGGTCAGAGCCAATTGATTGGGTGCAAGGCGATGCGCCTATCAGTTTAGATAAACCTTTACGTTGCACAGCTAAAACCCGTTACCGCCAAGCCGATCAAACATGTACCGTATACGTCGATGAAGCCAATCAAGGCGCAGTCAAAGTCGTATTTGATGAATTACAACGCGCCGTCACACCAGGGCAAAGCGTCGTGTTTTATCAGGATGAAGTCTGTCTCGGTGGTGGCGTGATTCGCATCACGGATGCTGGGCAGCAGGTTGCAGTTGAAACACAAAACGCGCGGATGCATGGCTAATGAATGGATTTAATCCTGATCCAAATGCGCCAACGCCTCGCCAGCTCAGACTGCTTGCGCTCGCTTCGGTTTATCAAGCGGCGGGTCTAGCCTACGCATTTGCATCTCAAGGATCAGCTGCAATCAATGGTCACCAAGATGCATTTGATGCGCTGTTAAAATCAGCTCTATCCGATGAAACCGATATTCGTAAACGTCTGGGTAATATTGATGACTTACTAGTTGGGATTAAGTATTTAGAGGGTCGTATTGGCAAAGTGACTATTAGACAAGCTCTGCCGAAAACAAAATCCCCGTCTGAAATTGATCGCTATGTGGTTGCATTACTTAGAATTGAACGTAATGTTTACACGAAAGCCAATTTAGTTGATCTGATTACCCAGCAGAAAAAAATTCTCAGTCAGCGTGTCACGTTTTTTGATCAACGCTATCGCCACCCGTCGATCTTAGCGGGCATGGCAACGACTTACTTAGAGACTGCAGGAACGTTGCGTACCCGCCTTAAAGTTAAAGGCCAACAAGCGACATTAACCGATCCAACTAATGTCGATTGTATCCGCGCCTGTTTATTTGCTGGCATTCAAGCCGCGCACATTTGGCATGACTTGGGCGGACGACCTTGGCAGTTAATTTTTGGTCGGCGAGCGATGTTAGAAGACATTCGTTTGCTAGCGGCGATACGCTACAAGATGAAAAACACCTAATTAATTGAAATGAACCCTTAAACCTTTACCACTTTTTGCACTTGGACTTATTAGACATGTTGAATACATTAACCGCCCTCTCTCCACTCGACGGCCGCTACGCCAGTAAATGTGATGCATTACGCCCATACCTTTCAGAATTTGGTCTGATCGCTGCACGCGTGACCGTTGAAGTGCGCTGGTTGCAATCATTGGCCAATCACCCACAAATCAGTGAACTCGCGCCTTTTTCAAGTGAAACCAATGCAGCACTTGATGCGATTGTAACGAACTTCAGCGAAGCCGATGCAGAGCGTATCAAAACACTTGAAGCGACCACTAACCATGATGTAAAAGCAGTTGAATATTTCCTTAAAGAAAAAATCACTCCGATCGCAGCGCTTAAAGATGCTAGCGAATTCATTCACTTTGCATGTACCAGTGAAGACATCAACAACTTGTCACATGCGCTGATGCTGAAAAGCGGTCGCGACATTTTGTTGACTTCAATGCGCCAATTGCGTGATGCAATTGCGGCATTGGCAGTGACTCACGCGGATCAACCTATGCTGTCACGTACGCATGGTCAAACTGCAAGCCCAACGACTTTGGGTAAAGAATTTGCTAACGTTGCGTATCGCCTCGCCCGCCAAATCAAACAATTTGAACAAGTTGAATTACTTGGCAAAATCAACGGCGCAGTGGGTAACTACAACGCGCACCTTTCTGCGTATCCAGATATTGACTGGGCGGCACATGCGGAAAGCTTTATCGGCTCACTCGGTTTGAACTTCAATCCGTACACCACTCAGATCGAACCGCATGATTACATGGCTGAAATGTTTGATGCGTTGAAGCGTTTCAATACGATTCTCATCGACTTTAACCGTGATGTGTGGGGTTATATTTCACTTGGTTTCTTCAAACAACGTTTGAAAGCTGGCGAAGTCGGTTCATCGACCATGCCGCATAAAGTGAATCCTATCGACTTTGAAAACAGCGAAGGTAACTTAGGTTTGGCAAATGCCGTACTTGCCCATCTTGGCGAAAAGTTGCCAATTTCTCGCTGGCAGCGTGACCTGACCGACTCAACTGTATTGCGTAATATGGGTGTTGGCTTGGCGCAAAGTTTGATTTCTTATGAAGCGTGTTTGAAAGGCATTGGCAAATTAGAGCTGAATGCAGACAAAATCAACGCTGACTTGGATAACGCTCAAGAAGTATTAGCTGAACCAATTCAAACCGTAATGCGTCGCTACAACGTTGATCAACCATACGAAAAACTCAAAGCGTTAACACGTGGTCAGGCAATGACACGTCAAATGATGCTCGACTTTATCGCCGGTAATGAATTGACTGCTGTTCCTGAAGCAGATCGCGCACGTTTGGCGTTGCTCACGCCTGCAAGTTATATTGGTAATGCAGCGGAACAAGCGAAGGCGTTACCTGAGTTGTTGAAAAATTTGGGTTAATTAAACCAGTTTTTTTGCAAATGAACCACTTACATTAATTTTGTAAGTGGTTTTTTGTTTTCTAGAGCCCTCACAGCTCCTCTATGGTATTTTTTATTTGAATACAGTTATTCGCCAAATCAATTTCAAGTTATTGAGAAAATATAGTAACTTACAAAATGTACATATTGGCCTGATAGTCAAGCACCTGCACCATTAAAACCTTTAATCTAATAATGGTGTGTCTACTAAATTGGTCGCTTTTCAGATATCACATGCAATTAAACAATAAAACCGATGCGGCGCAAGTGCATAGGTTTTATTGGTACGTTTGAACATCGTATTACTGTGTCATGTGATGTTATATTCGTGAGTGCATTTTGCGCCAATCAAAAAAAAGCATACGGAACTTTACCGCAAGCTCTTTTCTTGGCGCGCCTTGCTGGAGCCTTGTAGAAAGCCATTGATAATTTCGCTTGGATCGCAGAAAAAAGTGCCTTTGTTCCCCCCTCTAATACCGCGAGACGACGAGATGAGTAATAAACAACCTAAGATCATCTACACATTGACCGACGAGGCTCCTCGCTTAGCCACAGCATCATTACTACCTATTGTGCAGGCATTTACCGCACAGGCAGGAATTGAGTTAGCGACCAGCGACATCTCGGTTGCCACACGCATTCTGAGCCTATTCCCAGAGGTGCTGACTGAGGCCCAACGTGTGCCCGACACCCTTGGTGCATTAGGCGCGATCACGCTGACGCCTGAAGCCAATATTATCAAATTACCCAATATCAGTGCCTCAGTGTCGCAGCTCAAGGATGCCGTCAAGGAGCTACAGGACAAGGGCTATCAGATTCCAGATTTTCCAGAGAACCCCCAGACCGACGAAGAAAAGGAGATCCGCGCGAGATACAACAAGTGCATCGGTAGCGCTGTAAATCCTATACTTCGCGAGGGTAATTCTGATCGCCGCGCACCAGCAGCAGTAAAGAACTATGCGCGCAAGCACCCGCACAGCATGGCTGAATGGAGCCAAGCCTCGCGCTCGCATGTCTCGCACATGCACGCAGGTGACTTCTACCACGGCGAAAAGTCCATGACGCTTGATCGCGCGCGTGACGTGAAGATGGAACTCATCACCAAGAGTGGTCAGTCCATCGTGCTCAAAGCCAAACTCTCACTGCTCGAGCGAGAAGTGATCGACTCCATGTTCATGAGCAAGAAGGCATTGATTGCCTTCTATGAAAAGGAAATCGAAGACGCCCATAAGACTGGCGTGATGTTCTCGCTGCACGTCAAGGCCACCATGATGAAAATCTCACACCCGATCGTGTTCGGTCACTGTGTCAGGATTTTCTACAAAGAGGCTTTCGAAAAGCACGGCGCACTGTTCGACGAATTGGGCGTAAACGTCAACAACGGTATGGTTGATCTCTACAACAAGATCGCTACGCTGCCGCAGAGCATGCAGGATGAGATCAAACAGGATATCCACGCTTGCCATGAGCACCGTCCTAAGTTGGCCATGGTTGATTCAGCTAAGGGCATTACCAATTTCCATTCACCCAATGACGTGATTGTCGACGCCTCAATGCCAGCCATGATTCGCAACGGCGGTAAGATGTACGGTGCTGACGGTCGTCTGAAGGATGTAAAGGCAGTAATGCCCGAATCGACTTTCGCTCGCATCTATCAGGAGATAATCAACTTCTGTAAGTGGCACGGCGCGTTCGATCCAAAGACCATGGGTACAGTACCTAACGTTGGTCTGATGGCACAGCAAGCTGAAGAGTACGGCTCGCACGACAAGACTTTTGAAATTCCCGAAGATGGAACCGCCAATATCACCGACCTGAACACTGGCGAAGTGCTGATGAGTCTTGAGGTTGAGCAGGGTGATATCTGGCGCATGTGCCAGACAAAGGATGCCGCTATCCGCGACTGGGTCAAGCTGGCCGTCTCGCGCGCGCGCAACTCAGGCATGCCTGTGGTGTTCTGGCTTGATTCCTATCGTCCACACGAAGCACAGCTCATTACTAAGGTAAAAATGTATCTGCATGAGCACAATACCACTGGCCTTGACATCCACATCATGGGTCAGGTGCGTGCTATGCGCTACACGTTAGAGCGTGTGAACCGCGGGCATGATGTCATCAGTGCCACGGGCAACATTCTGCGTGACTATTTGACCGACTTGTTCCCTATCATGGAGCTGGGCACCTCGGCCAAGATGTTGTCCATCGTGCCGTTGATGGCTGGCGGCGGCATGTATGAGACAGGTGCGGGCGGTTCTGCGCCGAAGCACGTGCAGCAGCTGGTGGAAGAGAACCATCTACGCTGGGACTCGTTGGGTGAATTTCTGGCATTAGCTGTGAGCTTAGAAGAGCTGGGTCTCAAAAATAGTAACGCCAAGGCCAAGCTGCTTGCCCAAACGCTTGATAGTGCTACGGGCAAGCTACTCGACAACAACAAGGGTCCTTCCCCTAGAACAGGCCAGCTCGACAACCGCGGCAGTCACTTCTATCTGGCGATGTATTGGGCTCAGGCCTTAGCTGAGCAAAGCGAGGATGCTGAACTTGCTGCCAAGTTCAAGCCGTTGGCAGAGACACTCACAGCCAATGAGCAGAAGATCATCGGTGAATTGGAGGCTGTGCAGGGCAAGCCATTTGACATCGGTGGTTACTATCTGCCAGATGTAGATAAGGTTGATGCCGTGATGCGTCCAAGTGCCACGTTCAACGCGGCGATTGCATCTGTGCTCAACTAATTGTCTGCGGGTATATTTTAAAAGTCAGTTTTAACTAGAATTTCGTGCCTGATTTAGCAAAGCCAAAGCCCTGCAATTTAGCAGGGCTTTGGCTTTGCTAAATCATATTCCAATTGCGGATAACTTATATAAGCTACTACTTGCAGACTTGAAGCAATCAATTAGTTCGTAGGTAAGGGTTTCATTGGAAAAAATTCAATATAAGACTATATTTCCAATTTCCATAAATCTAAATTTTTATAATCATACGCTCTGGCGCACGAAATTGAGTAACATCAGCCCAGTGCAATTACATGTGAAATGCTGCATAACCAATCCACTAAAAAATGTCAGTCAAAGTCGACAAGGTCGCCATTGAAGTTTAATTAAAAAGAAGTTTATTCAATTTAAGTTAGGAAGCGTCAAGTAATGAGTGACCAAAATTCGATATTGTTAGTTTTACAACCAATTCTCGATAAACATAAACATGTACACGCTGCGTTTTACCACAAGTCTACGAGATCAAATTCACTCCAGTTCCTCTCAGATCACGGAAACGATAGTGCGATACTTGACTCTTGGGATACTTTTGGTAGAGCAACTCTAAAGCTTTACGCTTGTCGTTTGACTCTAAATTTTCCCTTAAAAAAAAATGCAGCTGTATGCACGGATATAATATCGGGGCTTTTCAAACAACTATTAAATCAGTTTGCTAACGAAATAAAAAAGAGTGGACTTTCAAATTTCGGGTCCGGAGTGAGTCAAGCAGAGCTTGATAAGGACGAAAGTTATCATGGGGTCGTCTTTCAACTGATTGGTGCAATCGCACATGCTTACGGATACAACTTCACAGCTTTGGAAGTTTTAAGTAAAATCACCAATGTTTCTAATTTGAAAATGCCGGCTGGAAAGGATAGCAAAACTACTCTACAAGAATATGCGCAGCGCCGATTTAAACGTACGCCGACATACATGCTAGTGGATTCAACTGGACCTGATCACGCGATGATTTTTCAAATTAAAATGGATTTGAATGGTCTAGTATTCTTTGGATTTGGTCACACTAAAAGAGCTGCTGAACAAGACGCTGCTATGTCATTTTTGCAAAAAAATAATATTGCTTGGAATAAAGAAGTTAGTATTGATTTGAAGGGCGGTATTGACTATTGCGCTGAAATAAAAAGCATGGCGCGACCTTTAAATGCTGCAAATTGGCTCGCTCCTATGCTTGAATCATACCAACTGCCGGCATGGTCAGAGCCTCTTTTTGCGCTCGCACTTACTCATAGCAGTTCTAAAAAACATATAGAAATAAGCTCATTAGGTCATGACAACACCGTACTAGCTTTCGTAGGAGCACATTTTATTCAATGGGTTGCCCACGACACTGTGCTCAGTTCCCTTAGCATTCAAGAAATTACCCATGCAGGTGGAATCGCGGAAGTGGTTCGACAACTAGTTAGTAGTCATAAAATTGAAACTATTTTCCATAATTTACTTAAAATTAATCAGGTCAAAGTTGGGCCCGGCGTAAAAACCATTTTGCCCGTGTTGAAGTCTGAGTTCACACAGGCTTTTTGCGGGGCATTATTTCTTATTCGTGAGAAGGAGCTATGTAAAGCGAAGAATTTTTTTTATGGCATTTCGTCGTTACAAGATTATTTTGATGGAGATAAACCATTACTAAGGGTTAGTAGAGATGAGTCATTGCCTGCCAAAACGATATTGCAGGAACTTTGTCAATCGCTAGGAATTAAAATACAATTCGAAAAGACAATCGTTACATCGGGCAGTAAAAAACCTAATAAATCAGAAATATATTTACAATCAGATTTTCTGGTAGAAAAATTGTGTATTGATAGATTTCATGAACACAAAGAAAATCACACAAGGTTAAATTTTTCTCAATTCGAGACAAATTTGGCACTTGACGTGACACATCATATAAACGTCTATTTCGGAAAAATAAGAAATATAAATCCCGAACCATATATAGACAGTTGGTTGCTATCCTTCTTTGTAAGCTACTCTGGTAAATTCGCAGATAATAGAAATATCCGCCTAAACAAAAAACTTATAACTACAAATTTTTTAGGTACGGGCTTTCTTGAAAAAAATCAGTTCATCGAATTTGAAATTTGGTATTCAAAAGCAATTTTAAACTTTATGGATCAGCAAGTGGATTTTGCTAGAGTTACGAACTGTTCATTTTATGAGTACTCTGGTCAAATAAGTAACAAAACTCATTTTGAGGAAGATATCGGTCTCTATATTCTTTTATTAGAGGCTGCACTCAATGGTCTTGATCCGCTTGAAGAAACTTTCGACTTCTGCACTTCTAACGAATACAAATGTCTCGTAGGCTACGCCTCAGCTTATAAGATCAGCAGTAGCTCAAAAACAACAGTGAAGCTATCGGATATTTTGGAGCAATTTTTCTTATTATCAAGACGGCGCGATCAAATCAAGCTTATTACAGATGGAGATATTGATATTTATGAGATACAAGGTGCTCATCTATCATTGCTTGATTTACTTGTAAGTGTTAGCTCTCAACAGTCTACTGCAGCGGTTGAAATTACTGAAAGCAATGGTTCTTTGATATTCAAGCTTGTTAAGGGATCTGACAAGACAGAGCAATATTTGCCGACTCTCGAACAAAGCAGTTTATGGAAGGCTTTGAAGACTTTCTTGCCAATCACTCATTGCAACGAAACAGAACATTACCTAATGATATTTGTGCCTTGCATAATAAAAAATCAGATTCGTATCGATGCTCTTAATGCATGGTGGTCTTTTGCACTCCATGGCGCTTCAAATATAGCTGCAAACGATATGATAGCGTCGATGCTTCATAGTTTGAAGAATGATATCCTTGGCTACTCTGTATCATCACTGAGGGCAAAATCCCAACAGTCGAAGAAGGACAGGTATCAAATTGCTACTGAAGCTACTAGTCATATAGAAAATGCCTTGATAACTTTAAAGAGTGTGCGATCACTTATCAGCGATACAGTGCGTCCAGAGTTTTCACATGTAAAAGTAGAAATATTCTTTAGAAGCTTGATGACTAATCTTTGGTCTTGGATTCCTGATTCTGTGAAGTTAGAGGTTTCAGGAAATGACTCCAATATTGAGCTATTCACTAATAAGGACAGTCTAAACTCTATCTTGGTTAATTTAATTAAAAACTCTGTAGAGGCGTTGGGCGGCCAAGGCGTAATATCTCTTGTATGTTCTCTGGATCAAGAGCATGAAGGCTTCGAGTTTTTAATTTCTGATTCAGGCGAGGGTTTTACGATGGATCAGTTACATGATTTGAACTCAGGTTCTCCAATAAGTTCCTCAAAAAAAAATGGTCATGGACTTGGCCTTATGTCAGTAATTTTGTTAACGAATGAGCTTAATGGGAGTTTAAGTTTCTTTAATGGGGAAGTACGAGGTGCAAACATTAAGGTATGGTTACCATTATTTTCAATAGCTGACGAAGAAGTATAATTTATGATAAAGATTTTATGGGCTGATGATCAACCCGATGTAGCCCAAAGTTTTGCAAGTTGTTTAAAGGAAGAAGGTTACCTTTTCGATTATGCTTCCTGTGGAAATGAGGCCTTAACTAAAATCACAACTAATGACTATGATGTTATTTTGGTCGATCTCGCAATGCCTCCCGACAGATGGGGTGGTCTATGGCTGCTGGAAAAAATAAACGAATTAAATATAAATATCATTTCGATTGTTGTTTCTGGAGAAGGTACACAGTTTGAGACTATTAAGGCGATTAGGCTTGGTGCTTCAGATTATGTAACCAAGGACAAGTTGTTAGTTGAGCTACCTGCACAGATATCCTCATCTCTAGAAGGTGAATATAAAATTAGAAAACAAATACAAAGTCTAATTAGGTCTGGTGAATCAGATTGCGTTGAGTTTAAGTCAACACTTCGGATGAATCTTCGATCACAAACTAAAGACCCTGAGATAGAACTTGCAGTTTTTAAGACGATTGCTGGGTTTCTTAATGCATCAGGCGGTGAACTGTTGATTGGTGTGACAGACGCTGGGGAGATATTAGGACTTCAAGAAGATGCTTTTGCAAATGATGATAAATTTCAACTGCACTTCTGGAACAAATTTAAAGAAACTCTGGGTGCAGAGTTGGTAAATCTTATTGAAACCAGATTAATCAAAGTTGAAGGTAAATCTATTTTTCATGTTTTATGTAATAAAAGCGACACTGCTATTTATCTTAGCTGGAGACATCAAGACCTGTTCTATGTTCGAGTAGGCCCACAAACTGACTTGCTAGGAATACGTCAAGCTGTTTCCTATATTAAAAAACATTTTCCAGTGAACAGCTCGCAATGAAAGATAATTGAGTGTGTCAGATATACATTATCAAAGTGTAAATCAATAACAGAGTAAACACTTTTCATCTGCTCCCGTTTTACTTTACTCAGCAAAACTCAATAAAAAAGGTCAGCTTACTTTCGTAACTGACCTTTATTTTACTCGCAAAGAAAACCTACTTCGACAATTTCTCAAGCAAAATCGCCTGCGCCATATGCGGCTCTTGACCTTCTTTAAGCTCTACACGATTCCAGACCCCGTGTTTATCTAACTCCCAAGCCTGTTGATTATCATCCAAATAATTCTGCAAACCTTGTTGAATGATTCGACGACGCAAATGTCCATTATCAATCGGGAAACAGACTTCTACACGCGAGAACAAATTGCGATCCATCAAATCCGCACTGGCGCAATATACTTTTGGCTCGCCGCCATTGCCAAAGTAATACACGCGGGTATGTTCAAGAAAACGACCCACGATGGAGCGCACTTTGATATTTTCCGACAACCCTTTCACTTGAGGACGTAAACAGCACGTCGAGCGAATAATCAGCTCAACCTTTACGCCTGCATTCGAAGCTTTATACATGGCGTCAATCAAATGACGCTCAGTCAACGCATTCACCTTGAAAATGATATGCCCGCCCTTCCCAGCTTTGGAAAATTCAATTTCTTCATTGATATACGTAATCAACTGAGTGTGCAAGGTAAAAGGTGCATGAAGTAATTTTTGCAACTTCGCCGCTTTACCCATACCCGTCAGTTCTTGGAAAATCTTATGTACATCTTCCGACAACTGTGGATTCGCCGATAACAAACCATAGTCGGTATACATCCGCGCATTGCCCGCATGATAGTTACCCGTGCCTAAATGCACATAGCGCGTCAATTTATCGCCTTCACGACGCACAACCAAAATCATCTTCGCGTGGGTTTTATAACCGACTATACCGTACACCACGACCGCGCCAGCTTCTTGTAAGATATTCGCCACTTCCATGTTGGATTCTTCATCGAAACGCGCACGCAGTTCGATGATTGCCGTCACTTCTTTGCCTTGACGCGCTGCATCCGCAAGAATTTGCACGATTTCAGAATCCGCGCCACTCCGATACAAGGTTTGCTTAATCGCTAGCACTTGCGGATCACGCGCCGCTTCACGCAGGAAGTTAATCACTGGCGCAAACGATTCAAACGGATGATGAATCAAAATATCTTGTTTTTTGATAGAGGCAAAAATATCATCGGTGCCTCTCAATGCTTGTGGCATTGCGGGGATAAACGATTTATAACGCATTTTTGGACGATTAAAATTCGATAGCAGACGCGCCAAATTGACTGGGCCATTCACTTTATATAGCTGTGTTTGCGTCAGACCAAAACGACGTAGCAGATAATCAATAATATTATCTGGACAATGATTAGTCACCTCTAAGCGTACAGCACGACCAAAACGACGTGAGCTCAAACCACCTTTCAGCGCTTTCGCAACGTCTTCCGCATCTTCATCAAATTCCAAGTCAGCATTACGTGTCACACGGAACTGATGGCAACCTGTAGCGGACATGCCTGGGAACAATTCACTAACATGTTCGTGAATAATCGCAGACAACATTACATGATGTTCAAAACCGCCCGTCAAATGATCTGGCAAACGGACAACACGTGGCAGCGAACGCGGCGCTGGTACAATCGCAAATTTGATATCCCGGCCAAACGCATCCTTACCATCCAAGGTCACGATGAAGTTCAGACTTTTATTCACCAGACGTGGGAATGGATGTGCAGGGTCTAAACTGATTGGTGTGAGTACGGGTAAAACTTGTTCACGGAAATATTGATGTACCCATGTCGCTTGCTCCGCAGTCAACTCTTCACGGCGTAAGAAACGGATATTGGCTTCTGCCATCGCAGGCAAAACTTCTTCATTCAAAATTCGATATTGACGTTCAATCGCCGCATGGGCAGTTTCTGAAATTTTGGCGAGCACTTCGGACGGATGCATACCATCTGGCGTGGTACTATCATCGCTATAACCAAGTTGCTGCATCAAACCCGCAACACGGACTTCAAAAAACTCATCCATATTGCGTGAGAAAATCAATAAAAACACCAGTTTCTCAATCACTGGATTCAGTGGATCAACCGCTTGCTCAAGCACACGCAAATGAAAATCTAATAACGACAAATCGCGATTCAAATATCGCACACTCGCGTCATATTCAACGATTTCAGAAGTGTTATGGGCGGCTTGGTTCATGATGTTCCTAAATTCTTGAAAAGAATAAATATCGAGCTACTAACGAGTCTCAATTTAACGGTTGGTTTTCTATGCTCTACTATTATGATGACTGAATGTGACAGTTTGTTTAAAACGTTTGTCATTAAACGATTTTTATCACTAGATACCCTTCTATACAATCAGTTAAGACAAACGTTTTCAGACTTCCTAAGGGATCACTGAATAACCCATATAGCGGCGAATCACCGACACACGGCGCAGCATCTTTCGATCACGTAAATGACCTTGATAATAACGCGGATTTGGCACAATACCCGCAAGTTTTGCGGCTTCATTAGCGGTGAGTTGTGAAGCGGATTTGTTAAAGTAAGTCTGCGACGCTGCTTCAACGCCATAGATGCCATCTCCGAACTCGATCACATTCATATACACTACGAGAATGCGCTTTTTACTCCACATCCGCTCCATCATCCACGTAATGATCGCCTCTTCACCTTTACGAATATAAGAACGACCATTAGATAAAAACAAATTCTTCACGAGTTGCTGACTAATCGTTGAACCACCTGCGACCACATGTCCTTTCTTATCATTTTTTGCGAGTGCTGCACGAATGCCATCCCAATCAAAACCATGATGGTACATAAACTTAGCATCTTCACCGGCAATCAGCGCGCGCTTCATGTGTACACTAATTTCGGAGTAATCGACCGTTAGATGCTGAAATTCTGTTGACCGATCGCTTTTCGCCAAATAAGTTCGCATGAACATCGAATGATTGACATCGAAATGCTGCCACCACAGCAAGCACACAAAAACTAAAAGCTGAACGGCAAGGAATAAAGATAAGCTAATAAGCAGAATTCGCGCAAAAAAAACTTTCATGTACGCCCTACGCCTAAAAAGTATCGAAAAAAGATAATATAGCCTAAGCATAGCTGATTTTTCGACGATTCACTGTGTTGAATATATGAAGCAGGTATCAAAACGGCGATTTTTAAATCGAATCATTTTAAGAGGCAAATGCGCAATGATTTCAACGCTTAAAATCTGGCAGCTCACAGGATTACTCCTGCTCATTAATGTGACCGTTTTTGTGCTTGAAACATTGAGTGGCGTAAGCATCCTCAGTCCAACGGTGAAAGACTTACTTGTCTGGGGCGCGAACTATGCGCCATTGACCTTAACAGGCGATCCATGGCGTTTATTCACTAGCATGTTTTTGCATGTCGGCATTATCCACCTCGCAGTGAATTGCTGGGCGCTTTATATCTGGGGCGTTTATGCTGAATTTTATTACGGTCGCCGCTATTATCTCGCGCTGTATTTAAGCGCTGGGTTGATGGGTAGCGTGTTTAGTGTCATCCATAACTTAATCAATGCGACATATAACAGCTCCTCATTTATCATTAGCGCAGGTGCATCAGGCGCGATTATGGGTTTAGGCGGCGCACTCATTGTTGCCGCATGGCGTCCTAGAACTGACCTCCACCCAGAACAAACTTTAAAACTCAAACCTTTATTGGACATCATGGCGATTAACTTTGTCTTGGGCTTTAGCATTCCAGGCATTGATAATGCTGCACATATTGGCGGTATTATCACTGGTGCTTTGCTGGCACTCGTTTTTTCATTTACAGAAAAAAGCACGGATGTACAAGGTAAGATATTAAGAATAATAACGTTTATCGTATTGGCGATTGCTGGCGTATTTCTCTTTCATCAACTAGAAATAATTGGCGCTGACCTTCGACCATATCGGGCGGATATCCTCTCGCAGTTGGCAAATCACCGTTAATATTAATGCATGTTAAATCGAATCGATAGTATTTTGGGCTCAAATGTTTTGAATTGAGCGTTTTAGCGATACAATACGCCTACCTTCAAGATATATAAATTGTCGCTTCGCGCGCACCACAGCTTTATTAAGGATTTCTTGATGTCTATACACCCAGATCCGCTCATCAATACCCGTAATGTATTGGGTGAACGCTTAGCCAGCTGCTGCTTTAGTCCGATCACGGGCTACTATCGTGATGGCTTTTGTCATACGGGTGTACAGGATTTTGGTTTACATACCGTTTGTGTCCAAGTCACCTCAGAATTTTTAAGTTTTTCCATGCAAATGGGCAATGATTTAACCACGCCACTTCCGCAATTTGAGTTCCAAGGCCTTGTGCCAGGTGACTTCTGGTGCTTATGCGTCACCCGCTGGAAAGAAGCGCTGGATGCAGGCGTTGCGCCGAAAGTAAAACTAGAAGCCTGCCACGAAGCAGCGCTGGCAATCGTCAGTTTAGAAGAACTGATGGAGTACGCCATTTAATTTGTGCCATTGCAACAACATATTTTTAAATAAATTTCAATGAAACAAGGTCGTTTGATTCTTATCAATCATTCAACTTTCAAAATCACTAACACCGAGTAGCCCTATGTCTGCGATTACCTTAAATCAATATCTTTTGACACGCCAAGTCACCAGCAACTCGCCACAACGTATCAATCATTTGACCGCTGACTTGACCCAATTGATCTTGCAAACCGCAATTTCATGCAAAGGCATCAGCGCGGCTCTGCATAAAGGTGCATTGGCAGGCGTTTTGGGCAGTGCAAACTCAGATAATGTCCAAGGTGAAACACAGAAAAAACTCGATATTATTTCTAACGTATTGATGGTCGATACCTTGCTCGGTGGCGGTATTGCTGCTGCGCTCGCATCCGAAGAAATGGATGAAATGATCGTCGCCAGCGATTCAGGCAAATATTTGATTCTGTTTGATCCACTCGATGGCTCAAGCAATATTGATGTGAATATGAGCGTCGGGACAATTTTCTCGATTCTAGAACGCCCAAACAGCAACTCGATTGAAACCAGTGATTTCTTCCAAGCAGGTCAACATCAAGTTGCCGCAGGTTATGCGCTGTACGGCCCATCAACGATGTTGATTTTAACCTTAGGCAATGGTGTTGATGTCTTCACTTTAGATCGCGATCTAGGCGAGTTCATTCTCACTTCTGAACGTCTCGAAATTCCTGCTGACACCCAAGAGTTTGCGATCAACATGTCAAACCAACGTCATTGGGAAGCACCAATGCAGCGTTATGTAGACGAATGCCTCGCAGGTGAAGAAGGAGTCCGTGGCAAAAACTTCAACATGCGTTGGGTTGCGTCAATGGTGGGTGATGTTCATCGCATCCTCATGCGTGGCGGTATTTTCATGTACCCATACGACTTAAAGGATCCGAAAAAAGCTGGAAAACTGCGCTTGATGTACGAAGCCAACCCAATGAGTTTCTTGATCGAACAAGCAGGCGGCGCATCAACCACTGGTCGTCAACGCATTATGGATGTTGAACCAAATGGTCTGCATCAACGCGTTCCTGTGATCCTCGGTTCACGTAACGAAGTGTTACGTGTAACGCATTACCATGTGCAACCTGATGCAGAATTTCTTGAATAATCAAGATTTTCTCTAAAACACTCAAAAGGTAATCACACACTAATGCTTCCTGAAAAAATGCCGCTCTCCATTACTTCGCGTGACAATCCTCGTTTGAAACACTTACGCGGATTGCTTGAGCAAGCCAATGCGCGGCGCAAAGCAAGCCAAACCGTACTCGAAGGTATTCATTTATTGGATGCTTATCAACGTGCGGGACAAACGCCTGATAGCATTTTCCTCAGTGAAAGCATGCTGACTCATCCAGAGGTCAATGACCTCTTGGATGGTTGGAAACAAGTCTCACGCTTTGTCTTGCCCGATGCGTTATACAAAGAAATGCGGACTCTGGGTCAAGGCATCGATATTATGGCGCTTATCAACACTGTTCATACAGCCTTGCCTGAACGTTTAACCGTAGATGCGCTGATTCTTGAAGATGTTCAAGATGCGGGTAATGTTGGAACATTACTGAGAACGGCTGCTGCTGCTGGAATTAAGCAAGTCATTTGCACAACTGGCACAGCTTCCGCCTGGTCACCTCGCGTACTTCGCGCGGGGATGGGCGCACAGTTTGGTTTAGAAATAATCGAGCAAGCAGATATCAATGAAGTGATCGAACGCTTAGATATACCGTTACATGCAACAAGTTCACATGCCAGCCAAAGCCTTTATGCGCTTGATCTCACCACACCGATCGCATGGTTAATGGGCAATGAAGGTCAAGGCGCAAGCGATGTTGCCTTAGCCAATGCCATTGCCGTCACGATTCCACAACCGGGTGGTCAAGAGTCACTGAATGTGGCGATTGCAGGTGCGATCTGCATGTTTGAAATGGTTAGACAGCGTCTAGTTTAATCGCTCAATGAGCGTGCCGAATCACTCGCCACGCTTCCAACTTCTTTTCAAATGATAATGATGCATGTGCAGGACTTGTCGAAGGCAACCCTGCAAAGTGCAATTGATGTTCCATTAATGACGGTAAGATATGCCGTTTAAAATAACTCTCCGCTTTCGCCCCATTAAAAAACACAGATCGAATATTCGGATACTGCTGAAATAATGTATTGAAGTCATTCGCCACTTGCGTCTCTGGCTGAATCATCGAATCTAAGCTACCTTCTCGCTTGCATGAATGTAGTACATCCCACAGCGCAACGCTTTCCGACTGTAAAAACGCTAACTTTTGTTCATACGAAGCAAGTGCATCGAAATCAAACAACGCCGCCATAATGCGCCAGAAGGCATTTTGAGGATGAGCGTAATATTGCTGTTCAGTTAATGACTTAATTCCGGGCATACTTCCCAAAATAATGATACGTGCAGAGTCATTAATAATTGGCTTAAAACTGTACGCCAATTCATCTGCATCATTCAAAGCCATAGACCATCTCGTAAAAAACTGATAAATAACTTCTTATCCTACCCTAATTTATGATTTAATCCGCATCCTACGCTCTTAGCTCAACTGGATAGAGCGCCTGCCTCCTAAGCGGAAGACGTGGGTTCGAGTCCCGCAGAGCGTACCAAATTTATATTTTCATACACCACAACATACACCTATATCACTGATATTAATGAATTACATTCGTAAATCATACACCCATATACAATTATAAATAAGCATACAGTGGCATATTTTAGACATACATGAGAACATACAAAGCAGTTCTACAAACAGTGTATGTCTAAAAATGGCTAGAACCGTTAAACCACTTACCCCTACGCAATGCGATGCAGCGAAGCCAAAAGATTACGAATTGCGTGATGGCGACGGTCTTATTCTGTTTGTTCGCGTATCTGGTACAAAAGCTTGGCGGCATAGATTCAAAAGACCAGACGGCAAAATTGGGCTAATGACATTAGGACACTATCCAGCCCTATCCCTAAAAGAGGCACGCGACAAGCGCAGAGATACAGAAAAGCTACTCGCCAACAGTATAGACCCGATTGAACAATCAAAAATCAACAAAGCGAAATCAGACAATGTTTTCTCATTAGAGAAAGTAGCTCGCGCTTGGCATCCTACCTATATAAAAATTAAGGGATTGAAAGCAGTAACAGCCGAACGCGCTATGCAAGACCTAGAAACTCATTTATTCCCTGATTTAGGAAACAAAGCAATTGATGCGATTAAGCATAAAGACCTATTAGCCGTAATCAGAAAAATCGAAGACAAAGGTTTTTTTGAAGTCGCAAAAAAAATCAGACAAAGACTTACGCACATTTTTGCTTATGCAGTCAGTAAAGAATACATCGACAGCAGCCCCGCTATTAACTTGTCCGATTCAATGACAACACACGAAGTAGTACACCGCCCCGCCTTATCCTTAGAGCGTCTTCCTGAGCTATTACAGCGTATTCATGCCGACACTGGACAACCACTCACTAAACTTTGTTTATCGCTTACGTTAAACGTATTTATTAGGTCGTCTGAGATTCGTTTTGCTCGATGGAATGAGGTCAACTTTGAGAGAAAAATGTGGACGATTCCACCAACACGCGAAGAAGTAGATGGTGCGAAATATTCAGGACGTGGCGCAAAGATGGAAACCACTCACCTAGTCCACCTTTCACCGCAAGTATTGCAGTTGCTTAAACAAACACACCAATTCAGCGGATATACAAAAAACATATTCCCCAAACATGGCGATGTAAATTTATTCATCAGTGAAAGCACTATAAATAAAGCTCTACGGCGTATGGGATATAACACCAAAGTTGACGTTTGTGGACATGGTTTTAGAACGATGGCTTGCAGTGCATTGTGTGAATCTGGTTTATTTACCGAGGATGCTGTAGAGCGTCAAATGAGCCACAAAGAAAGTAATAAAGTAAGAAAGTCTTACACACATAAGGCAGAGTTCCTACAAGAACGTAGAAAAATGCTCGATTGGTGGTGTGACTATCTTGATGCAAATTTGATTGAACACATAACGCCCTATGACTTCGCTAACAAAGTATAAGGATGGGGTTTATAACAAGGCAATGTACTTAGAACAACGGCATGTGATGATGCAGTCTTATGCTTGGACAGATTGGCGGGTGACAATATTGTGGCGTTTAGGAAGGTGTGAGTTATGTCAGAAAATAACCCCATAATTTTTAGAAAGAAAAGAAGAAACAAGCAAAAAGAAATAGAAAAATGCTGTATTGCTTTAGAGTGCGATGCGGAAACCACAGCCGCAACTATTAAATTATCAGAACTCCATAGCAGTATGTTCAATGCTCCATACAATGCGGACGATGCTGCAAATGTGCTTAGGCTGGCAGCAGATTACCTAAGAGATGCGGATAAAGGTAAACCATTGCCAATAGGCTTAGGGAGTTATTTAGCTGATGCATTTGAAGTATCCGCAGCTAAAAGCACACCTAAACAGCGAGTACAAATACTAGGGAGAGAATTAAATCTAACAAGTGGAAATCAGCGACCCAACAATACTTATGATGTGGGTGGGTATATGCTTAAACTTGTTCAAAATGGACAAAGTGTAAATGACGCAGCTATTTGTACTGCGGTGGATTTAGAGGTGTCAGAGAGTTCTGCAAAGCGTAGTTATAGATGGTTTTTAGTGAATTTCGCAGAACATTTTAAAAGACTAGAAGAAAAAAATAGCCTTAGCGAGGAAGAACGAGAAAGAAAAGCCATTGAAAATTGGAACGCTTTTGTAGATGAACATAAAGATTTTGAAAACTGCCCACCTAAACGTTAAGTCTGTCAGAAGCTCCCGACCTTCTGGCTGAGTAGAATTAATAATCAATAGTTAAATACCCTTGTAATCAATACATAGGTGTTTATATGCAAGCAATGTTAAAGCGGTTAAATAGAGTTTGTTCTGAATTAGACCTGAGCCGCGAAGGTCTACGCAAACTACAAGCTAAAGACCCTACTTTTCCCGCGTCTATCAAGCTTGGTGATTCTATGCAATCACCAGTCTATTTTGATGCCGACGAGATAAGTGCTTGGCTCGAATCAAAGAAGGCAGCACGTCAACCCATAGTAAATAATGGGGAGGCTTAAGAAATGAAAAAGAGCCTAGCCGTTTTACCGACCAAGCCCCTGCAAGCTGATAATAACACATCTAAAATGCGTAATAATCCACGATGGATACGCGCTATAAACATCCTTTTTCGTGGTGAAATTGAGCGCACCAAGCTTGATGATGCAATCGGATGCACAAATAGCCCAGAAGTGATTAGACAGCTTAGAAAGCGCGGTTTTCAGTGTCCTTGCAGGCGATGCGCTGGCATAGATAGAGATGGTCGTAAATGTACTTATGGCATTTACTACTTTACTGAATCAGACCGTGAACTTGCTACGGAGTGGCTTATAGATGGCACTCTCCAAAGCTAAATGCACTGGTCGGCGTGAGCAAGGGTTATGGATTGGTTTACCTGTTAATGTTTTGAGTTCTGAAAACTTTAGAACACTTACACCTAATGCCAAAAATCTTATGTGGTGCTTACTGTCGCAAATTCAGCTTACAGTTGGGGGTGTAAAAAACAATGGTGACTTATGTGCAACTCATACGATAGCCAAACGGTGGGGAATTGCTTCAAAAGAAACGTTGAAGAAGGCAATTGATGAACTTCTAGAACGTGGCTGGATTGAACAGACTCGTGAAGTTGTTTTTAGTACAGGGCAACGAAATACTCCTAACCTGTACGCACTAACCTTTTTTGCGATTGATAGTTGCGGCGGTAAATGTCGACCAACGAAAACGCCATCAAGTAAATGGAATAAGATTTTTCAAAATTAGGCGACTGGTACAGTTTTTCATCTTCACTGGTACATTAACTGTACCAGTTGCTCAAATAAGACCATTTTTAACCTGTTACTGGTACAGAATCTGTACCTATTAAGGTTTTTTGACAAACTTACTGGTACAGAATCTGTACTCCTTTATATATCTACCATAGGTAGTCGTTCGTTTCGGATTGCAGAAAGGAGTTTATTCAATGATTCAAAAATTATTAACAGGTGGGCGACCTACGTTATATAGTGAAAACCTCATTGATGAGATATGTTCGCGTATTGCTCAAGGTCGTAGTTTAAGAAACGTTTGCCTTGATGATGATATGCCTGCAATGTCTAGCGTGATGAAATGGTTAGATGAAAATAAGGAGTTTTCGGAGCAGTATCGCGAAGCGACGACAATCCGCGAAGATTTATATTTTGATGAAGTCCTTTGTATTGCAGATAGCGTCAAAGCTGAACCTGCTGAAATTGCGAAAGCAAGATTACAAATAGATTCGCGTAAATGGGTGTTGTCTCGCATGAACCCTAAGAAGTACGGCGACAAACAATCCGTAGAGTTGGCAGGAAAAAACGGCAACAACTTAATACCAAGCGGATTAGGTCATTTCTACGGAGGAATTAAACAAGTCAGTGATGAGGAGGCGGCGCGTGTATATATAGATATGATAAATGGTAATAAATGATTAAAGTCTTGTTAGGTTTAAGCTACACTGAAACCAATTACAACGAATAAGGAATCATTATGAAAACCTCACTCTTGTTCACTTTACTGCTAACCCCTGCAATCTGTTACTCAGAACCATCACCACTTCAGAATGTCGCTTGCTCATCACTCAACGAGACTTTAAGTAATGCACTCACTCAATATAATAAGGCTTATCACGGATCAGTTTCTGTTGATTTAGCAGACAAAATCGTTTTTTCAGTGAACAATTCACTTTATACACCACGTGTTTTTCAAGAGATTTATATTAACTCGCTTAGTGAGTTAAGCGAGTTAACATCAAGTGCAGGGGAACTGATTTTTAATAAAAAATTGAAACCTGAAGGCTTTGACCACTACCTAGAAAAATTCAAACATAAATGTATGACTATGAAACCTTTATCCGCCCAAGTCACATCGAGTAATCACGATTATTCAAAAAAATAACTAAACAGGTGGATTTGTATTGCACATTGAATTTAAAACACCCCACCCCTCATTTCATAAAATTGCCCATGCGCCTATGGTAATGGGAGCGTGATGGTTCACGCATCGCCAGCAAAGTGTGCACTGGGGTTAAAATAGAAACTGGGGTGTACAAGCTCATGAAGCGGACAGACATATACGAAGACCTTTAGCGGATAACTACGCACCGCCTGCCCTTTTGAAGTTAAAATCACAATCTATTGGAATAATCGTAAAATCAAAACAGCTAACAAAATATTTTAGACATACACTTAGACATACACAACAAAATTCAAAAAGGAAATAAACAATAAATTCAAATACTTAATAAATAAGTTCTATACGCGCAGAGCGTACCATTCGTTTCTACTCTAAACAAAAATAAAAAAGACCGATTAATTTTTCAATTAACCAGTCCTATTATCTATCAAAATCGATTTTTAAGCGTCAGTCTTAACCTTCGTCAAGCCAACTTTCTGCGACCACCACAAAGCGCCAACGAGTAGTTGACGTTTATCTTCAGTAAATGAAGGTTTCTTGCCTTCAAAATAATGACCAACAAACTGAAAGCCCCAACCGACACTAAATAATGGAATCGCTACTGGCAAACCAATAATTGTCGCGCCGACAGGCAGCGATGCCAGAATCATCGGAATACCAATGCTATGGCAAAATTGATTACGCGGATCTTGATGATCGGCTTTGTATTGGGTCAATAATCCATTCCACTCTGAATTTAATTTGACGTTAAACATGCGGCGTACTCCTGTGTAAATTCGATTTTTTTCATTGCCTACACGCTGAAAAGCTCATCGGTTTGCTATCAACTTAAAGCTATCATAATCCAAATGATGAAATAGACTCTGTCATATAGACGACATTTCACATCATTTCTTTTCAGAGAGATGATCAGAAAAGTTTCGTAAACCCTCTAAATCAATAATTTCAATTGCACCATAAACCAGCTTGATCAAAGCTTGCCGCTCTAAATCCTTAAGCATCTGATTGGTCGTTTGCCGTGTGATATTGAGCATCAACGCCAATTGATCTTGCTGAATCTGAATCACGCGCCGACTGCGATCTTGGTGACTATCAAAACTTTCCGCAAACGACACTAGGCGTTTAGCTAAGCGTTGCACAGTTGTTCGTAGAGCCAAATCCTCCGCCTGATTCATCATCATGCGCATTTTACTGGTCAGCAATTGTCCAAAATTTTGCCAATACCGTGGCTCATTCTCTAAGATTTGATCTAGTTTCTCACCTGAAATATGAATCAAAACGGAATCTGAAACTGCAAATGCATTATGAGTGCGATCCATTCGATCAAACAGCGTAATTTCACCAAACCAATTCGGCGACTCCAATAAAGTCAAAAGAGCTTCTTTACCATCTTCACGCTGACGACCAATACTGATGGCACCAGAAGTTACTGCAAACAGGCCTTGTGCAGAATCGCCTTGTGCAAAAAGCAATTGACCAGACTTCAAATGCAAAACGACAGAAGCATCTAACAACGCTTTTTGCAAAGAATCAGGAAGTGATTTAAACCAGCTACCAGAGCGAAGGAAGTTTTGGTAAGTTTGCGCAGGTTCTTTGCCATTCATTCTATGTTTGACTCATCCGTGAATATCCCAGCTCAACCAATCTAAACTTTTTAAATTGATCAATTTAGTCTGTTAATTTGGTATAGCATGCGCGATCTGAAAGGACTTTTAAATAGTCGCTGCCGCCAATTTTCTTGGACTTCGCTGAATTAAACCACCCGAATCTACATATAATCACAAATACCCTTTTATTCATTGTCATTTGCACCTAACATAGCTTTTTTTCGGCTTTAAATTTAACGCCAGCACCATTATTGATATACGTTTTTTGAGGGATTGTTTTATGCGCGCCAGTCAGTATTTTTTCGCCACATTACGCGACACACCAAGTGATGCAGAAGTCATTAGCCACCAGCTCATGCTCCGCGCGGGTCTCATTCGCCGCCTCGCTTCTGGTCTTTACACTTGGATGCCGCTTGGCCTGCGCGTATTACAAAAAGTCGAAAACATCATTCGCGAAGAAATGAATGCCAGTAATGCGCTTGAGCTAAAAATGCCTGTGACTCAACCTGCTGAACTGTGGGAAGAATCAGGTCGTTACCAAGAGTACGGCTTAGAATTACTACGTTTTAAAGATCGCCATGATCGTCCATTTGTGCTTGGACCAACCCATGAAGAAGTGATCACCGACATCGCCCGCGATACGCTGAAAAGCTATAAGCAATTGCCAATCAATTTCTATCAAATCCAAACCAAATTCCGTGATGAAATCCGTCCACGTTTTGGTGTGATGCGCTCACGCGAATTCGTCATGAAAGATGCCTATTCGTTCCATACGACACGCGAATCATTGGCAGAAACCTATCAAGTGATGCACGACACCTATAGTCGTATCTTCACTCGCTTGGGATTGAACTTCCGTGCAGTGCAAGCCGATACAGGCTCAATCGGTGGTTTTGCCTCGCATGAGTTCCATGTATTGGCGGAAAGTGGCGAAGACGATATCGCATTTTCTAACGTTTCACAGTACGCAGCGAATATCGAAAAGGCTGAAGCCATCAGCATTGTCGAACGCCCAGCGGCAAGTCAGCCTTTCGCAATCGTTGATACACCAAACCAAAAGACCATTGAAGAAGTCAGCCAATTCCTCAATGTTCCTGCCAACACCACAGTCAAAACACTGATCGTGCGTGGTATGGCTGATGAAAATGGCAAATACAGCTTAGTCGCTTTAGCACTCCGTGGCGATCACACGCTGAACGAAATTAAAGCTGAAAAAATTGATGAAGTCGCCAGCCCACTCACTTTTGCGAGTGATGAAGAAATTGCTGCGCTTGGCTTAACGGTTGGTTATATCGGTGTCCATGGTTTAACGATCCCTGTATTTGTTGATCACTCGGCAGCGGCTCTTGCCGACTTTGTTGCTGGTGCGAATACAGCGAATCAACACGCAACAGGCGTGAACTGGGAACGTGATGCACAAATCACCAAAACCGTTGATATCCGTAATGTCGTCGAAGGCGATGCTTCACCTGACGGTCAAGGCACATTAACGATTAAACGTGGTATCGAAGTCGGTCATATTTTCCAACTCGGTCAGAAATACTCTGAAGCTTTGGGCTGTAAAGTGCTTGGTGAAGATGGCAAGCCATTGGTTGTGACAATGGGTTGTTATGGCATTGGCGTAACGCGTGTCGTTGCCGCAGCCATTGAACAAAACTTTGATGCGAATGGTATTTTGTGGCCGACAGTCATCGCGCCATTTACCGTCGCAATCGTGCCTATGAATGCCGCAAAATCACCACGCGCCGTTGCTGCAAGCGAAGAACTTTATGCGGAATTAAAAGCACAAGGCTATGATGTACTACTCGATGATCGTAACGAACGCCCAGGTGTGAAGTTTGCGGATCTTGAACTGATTGGCGTGCCGCATCGTATTGTGATCGGTGAGCGCGGCTTAGACGCAGGCACATTCGAATATCGCGGTCGTCGTGATGCTGAAGCGCGTGAGCTGACTAAAGATGACTTATTGGTTGTGTTGAAAGGCTAAACATTAACGGCAATAAAAAGGAGTCGAACATTTGAATGTTCGACTCCTTTTTTCATTCACAGAAACAATAAAAACTAGGCTAATTTTTCATAAAATCGCCACGTATCAATTGCCATTTCGTCTACTGTACGCGTTGCTTGCCATCCCAATAAACAATTTGCACGGGAAGCATCCGCATAAACGCTTGCAGAATCACCATCACGACGAGCTACTACTTTATATGGTAATTCGTGCCCCACTGCTTTTGAGAACGCATCAAGCATCTGCTTAACAGACACTCCCTCACCACGCCCAAGATTCAAAACCTCAAATGCTTGAGGCTGTGTCGATAACCAAGCCAGCGCTTTAGTATGACCATCAATCAAATCCTGCACATGAATAAAATCACGGACACCCGTTCCATCAATCGTATTGTAATCATTACCAAACACTTGCAAAAAAGGACGCTCATCGCGCGCAACTTGTGCAATATACGGCACTAGATTATTTGGAATACCATTCGGCACCTCACCAATGATACCGCTGGAATGCGCACCCGCTGGATTGAAATAACGCAATACAGCGATCTTCCAGCCTTGCTCGGCATTAGAAAAATCTTGTAAAATTTGCTCACAGATTTGCTTACTTCTTCCATACGGCGTAATTGGTGCTTGGCGTGCACTTTCGGGAATTGGCAAAGACTCTGGTTCTCCGTAAATCGCAGCGGTAGAACTAAAAACGATCGTTTTAACCTGTGCTTCTTTCATAACATGTAACAATGAAATCAAACTATTCACATTATTATCATAATAATCGAGCGGCTGTTGAATCGACTCATTAACCGATTTTGACCCGGCAAAATGCACGACCTGCGTAATAGGATATTGTGAAAAGACTTCTTGCATCGCGGCTTTATCGCGCACATCAATTTTCACAAAAGAAATATCTCGTCCTGTCAATTGTGATAATCGATCTAGCACTGCAATCTTAGAATTCGACAAGTTATCAACGAGTACAACCTCATGACCTTGTTCTATTATTTGTGCTGCCATATGTGAACCTAGATAGCCAAGTCCACCCGTCAGTAAAATCATCCAACCACCCCTCACACAAGTTCTTTGAGTACAGCTATTAATTACTGTTATTATGCAATTATTTTGCAAATAATAGTGCTACTTATTGCAACTGAGCTTTAGCAGTTTTTAAAACTTCGTCAATCAAAGCACTTCAATCCAACGAGCTCTATTTGATATGAATCGCGTCTTACTTTTACTTACCGAGCCCATGACTTCACCATTGGCGTGGCATGGGGTAGCATTAGCAAAAGAACTGATCAATCAGAATAAAGCCGTTGATGTATTCTTTTATCAAGATGCTGCTGGTATTGCGAATCGCTTAACCTGGCGTCCAAGTGACGAACACAGCCTAACAACCGAATGGCAAAGCTTACCGATTGAACGCCGAGTTTGTGTCAGTACCGCACTCGCACGCGGTATCACTGACCCAGATAATGCAGCCCGCCATGATCTCTCTAGTGAAAATATCGCGGAAGGATTTAATTTAGTTGGACTGGGTGAATTAGCTGATTTGATGCTGCATGCAACACGCGTCATTCATCTTTGAATTACACAACATAGTTACATGAAACTTTCAAAATATTTATCAATATGATGTATTACAATACCCTATGAAGTCATTACTCATCGTCATCAGTCAAAGTCCACTCGCTGGACTGAACTTACTGGAATCATTGTCCGCAGCAATGGTGATGGCGACTTATGGCGTTCAAATCAAAATATTGCTCACTGGCGATGCCATTGCATTACTACGCACACCAAATATCGAGAACACAACCACACAAATTAGACCGTTTAAATCAGCATTTGCACTCGTCGAAAGTTTTGAGTTTTATGACTTAGTCCCAATTTGGATCGATAAGAAAGACTTTAAGGAAAACAAAGAACTGATAGAAGCGACAACGATAGAATATGAAGTGATTGATTTAGATGCGAAAATTTTGGCATCATTTGACGGGGTGCTACGATGGTAATAACGACAGCTATTGAGCCAAAAAATACACTGCATCTGCTCGCTGCTGCACCACGTTTCTGGTCCACATTAATGCCCGAAATACTTGCTGTGTGGCAAGAAGGCGACTTGATCCTTTTACTTGCAGAAGGTGCTCAAGGATTTAACACCAAAGCACTTGATCAATTTAATCAAATTGCTGTTTTGGGTTCTGATTTAGTGCGTTTAGAGGCGATGGATGATGAAGTTCCAAATCATATCAAAATTGCGACGACTGCAAATTGGGCTGCATGGACAGTGCAATACCAACGCACCGTGACTTGGCGCTAATCTGATGTCAGAACCGTCTAAACAGAATCAGGAACTACCAGCACTAGACAAAGACGGTCATCTCGTCAATCATCTCGATTGGACACCAGAAGTCGCTCGCCTACTCGCCGCCCGCGATCAACTTGTATTGGGTGATGAACATTTGAAAGTGCTTCAAGGCATGCGAGAATACTATCGCCGCTTTGAACACGCGCCTGCGACAAGACCTCTAATTAAGTTTTTGATGCAGACTGTTAGCGAGGACTTAACCAATGCTCATTTAATGGCTTTGTTTAATACAGGTTTGGTTGCACGCACATTAGCGCGCTTAGCTGGCTTACCTAAACCAGCAAACTGTTTGTAAATACTATTCAGCTGTCGCTAATACATCTGGCGCTGTTAACTCAGTCATCGGCCAACGCGGCGTTGTGGTCACAGATAGATCATCACATTGCCCAGCTTTCAATCGTTGCCAGCCAGCAAAAGCGATCATCGCACCATTGTCGGTACATAACGCTGGTTCAGCATAATAGACGGTTGCACCAATTCGTTTTAATTCTTGCTCTAAACGTAAACGCAACGCCTGATTTGCACTCACACCACCTGCAATCACAAGACGTTTCAAGCTAGTCTGCTTCAAAGCACGAATACATTTCTTGACCAACGTATCTACCATCGCCTCTTGGAAGCTAGCGGCTAAATCAGCATCACGCCCTTGTCCTTGAACTTTTTTATACTGGTTGAGAACGGCCGTTTTCATACCACTGAATGAGAAGTCTAAGCCTTGATGGAGCATTGGACGCGGTAAGGTAAAGGCTTGTGGATCACCAGATTCGGCCAGACGTGCGACATTTGGGCCACCTGGATAAGGCAAGCCCATCATTTTCGCGACTTTATCAAACGCCTCGCCTGCCGCATCATCAATTGATTCGCCAAGCAGTTCATATTGACCAATGCCATACGCCGCCATCAACTGGGTGTGTCCACCTGAAACCAATAACGCTACAAAAGGAAACTCTGGTGGATTATCTGAAAGAAGAGGCGCCAGTAAATGCCCTTCCATGTGGTGCACACCAATCGCAGGTATACCCATAGAAAAAGCAAGAGTCCGACCAAACAACGCACCAGTCATCAGCGCGCCCATCAAACCAGGCCCACGAGTGAAAGCAATCGCCTTAATTTCTGATTTTTTAGTATTGGTCTGCGCAAGAAGCGTTTCTAAAAGTGGGATCATTTTACGAACGTGATCGCGTGACGCAAGTTCAGGTACAACACCTCCGTATTCGGCATGCAAAGCGATTTGACTATGCAAAACTTGCCCGACTAAGCCTTTTTCGCTATCGAATAAAGCCAAACCTGTTTCATCACAAGACGTTTCCAAACCCAAAACCAACATAAAACCAACCTATTTCAAAATACAGCGCGACTGTCATTATAGTATTTAAATTAACGGGGATTTGATGTTTGTACTCACCCGTGCGTTTTTCATTATCCGCTTTACTCACTCTCAAACTGCCAAATGACCAAACCATATTCTGATTGGAAATTCGGCATAATTTCACCTTGCTTAAAATACTGACGAGAATTTTTGCGGGCAGGAGTAGACCAATAACCTGTTTTTAAACAAGACTTACCGCCTTCGACACGTATACGAGGTGTTTGATCCAATTCAGGTGGAACGATAGCTGGTTGAGGACTTTCTGTCGTAAAAATATAGCCTGCTTCCTCATCGGGAATAACGCCTCCTGCATATCGAGTATCTTCCCAAAGCAGTCGCCAGTGGACTTTTTCCCAGATGTCAGTACCCTCTCGATTATAGTCTGTGGCAATTGCTCCTTTGAGGAAGTAGTTTGGGCATCCCACTTTACCGCTCATATCTCCACGCTCTGATCCCGTAAATAAAGGATCAATAAACCAAGGCTCATAAATCCCCGTGACTGGAATTTCTTCACCTGTCAAAATCTGACCTTTGTTTTCAGTGTTGTAGCTTGGACAGAGTGGGATTTGGGTAGGATAGAGACGAGGTACAGGCCATTGAAGGTCATTGAATAGGGTTTCATATGTCCATTTTTTTGAGATTCTTTTTGTATCAATATCAGCGTAGCTGTAAGGATCATTATTTCCCCCTTCTCTTGTCGAGCGAATACAAGCCGTGCGAAACTTTAACGCTATTAGTGCTAATCTGACAAAGTCAGTATGAGCGTTTTTTGCACCTTTTACAAATCTAGCATAGTCAATCGGTGTAAATATATCTGAAGAAGGAAAGATACCTAAACCCAATAAAATATAAAAAGCATCATCCCAGACCACATGTTCCATGCCGTAACGGTCAAACATCCAATCGACAAAATTTACGCTGCAATATATTTTATAGGCTTCAGTTTTATATGAGCCAGATTTAAGAATCTTTAGCCCCTCTTCAAGTTGCGCCTGATTTCCGAGAAAATGTTGATATTCACCTTCATGTTGCTTTTGTGCAGCTTCGGCATATTGGTACTGTTTCACATCAAGTGGTGGATTATTGAGCTGTTCTTCAAACGCGTCTAAGAACTGCTGATTTAAGCCTATTGCAAAGTCCAAAAAAGTATAGCTAGTATATTTTTTAATCAAATGGAAAGCTTTATCTCTTGCCTCTAGTTCTTGACTTGGCGACATCATTTGGGGGCTAAGCATGAGCTAGTTATCCTATTGTTGTTGATCTGACTGATTCGGGGACACTACGGCACGTCCACTGGCGGATACTGTACGACTGGTTCGACCTTCACTAACAATTTTTGCAGATTGTTCATGCTTGGTTAGATAGTTGACTATAACGTCAGTTGTTAGAGGAATTTCAGCATCCGCCCAATTCGTTGGTTTTTCTTTAATTACTTTCTTGATGTATTCGGCAACTGGTGCATTATGGGGATCCCAAAAATTGATGAATAATTGAATATCGCCACCAGGCAATAAGATATTGGTCGCTTGAATCCCTTTTTCTACGTTTGATTCATTATCTAATTGTTCAGCAATTTTACCACGCCATATCCGCAGACCATCCCACCCATCTGGCACAGTGATGCCTAATTTTCTCATTTCTTCAATGGTTGGAATGTGATCTAACGTAACATAAGCCCCATTTTTACTCCAAGCACCTTTCACAGCACAGTACAGTCGCCATAGCCAACCATTTTCAGACATTTTCTCTGCCCAAAATGGCCCTGTGTTGCGTGGTCCAGCTTGCTCAACCACTCGAAAAATTGGATTTCTACTTCCTGCTTTTAGTATCTCTGGTGTAATGGGAGCTTTGCTACTGAATGAGGCTATAGTTGGATAAAATTTATCGCCATTCGGCAAATCTTCAGGTCTATCTCTCAAATCAGACCATCCTTCTTTATGTTTATAATGCTCCAATGTCGCAGGTGTATGCCCCTTCGACGCAATTTTAAGTGCCGATTGACTCACCAAACGCGCTTCATTCACCTTTGCCTTTGTCGTCACCCCCCCAATCTTAATACCCTTCTCATTCATATGAGTTGTCAGATGCGTCCGAACCTTATCTAAAGCTACATTAAGCTCTTTGATGGCTTGTGGTATCATTTTACTAGCAAGTTGGGATAGTTGATCCAACTTTGGAGGGAGCTTTATGAGCCAATTCTGCACGTTCTCAGGAAGTGTCATATGCTTAGTGATAAACACACTGCCTTGCTTGAGACGATCAATCGCTTGATTAAAGCCATTCAACACAGCAGGCTGATATTTAGAGAAATTAAGCTCTTTCAAAAACTTTACAGGATCGCCATAACCCATTTTCCGAAGAAAACTGACAATGGCTTTGGCGATTTCTTCAGCTCGGGTCACATCATTAAGGACTGTTACCAACAACATGCCGATACCTTTGGCGACACCACCAAAGACTGGGACTATAGGTAACAAGCACAAAACAACGGTTACCCAATTTAAGACTATTTTTGCCTCTTCTCCATCGTCTATCATTTTAATAATGACAGCGGTCAGATCACGTACAGCAGTGGCTTCACCCGCGATAGGAAACATACTAAGAATCGCATCAAAAACAATCTGACCGACAGTAGCCTTATCATTAAATCCGCCCTGTAATGCGCCACCAACCCATTTTACTTTAGCTACTTGTTCATTTTTGTATACGACAGCCACGTTCCAAATCAAGTCTGCGACTTCTAAAGCCCCCTTTTTGATCTCAGCACTCACGGCTTCGCTCCTTTAAATTTGGTAAATGAAGCCTCTAAATCAGATTCAGACCACATAGCCTTATGCTCTGGATTATTTTCAGCCAATGCTTTTATTGAGAACTGACGAGTATCTTCACCAATTTTAATTACTCCTTCACCATCTGGGGCTTTGGTTAAATCGGCAGCACCCTTGTCATCTAATACTCCACGGAAACTCTGACCATTCTTATATTTGATAATAAATGGAGCACCGTTTACAGGTTCATCATCGTGATAATTTACAATGAGCTGTCTTCTGACTTCGTTAGGCATGAGCGGCAAGTTGACACTGACGCGCGCCCCACCCCCAAACACATGCTGACTGCCTTTATAATTAATCGTACTCGGCGAGGTCAGCGTAATCCCGCCATCACCAATCTTGATCTGACTCCCTCCTGCCGTGAAGAAAATATTTTTAGCAGCAGTAATTTCAACACTGTCCTGCGTAGATATGATCTTTAATCCCAATGATGCGATTAACTCCATCGCATCACTTTGCGCCTGAATTTGTACTTTGCCTTTCGCTGCAAATAACTTTACACCTTGATCAGCGGTATATAAGCTAATGCCTTGACCTGCAGTTAGGGCATAGCTTTTGCCTGCCGCTTGATTGATTGATTCACCTGCACTCTGGGTAATATTCGCACCAGCATGAGCGTGAATGTTTTTCGGTGTGGTCAAGGCAATATCTGCTGGCGCAGCAAAGATTAATAACGCCTCTTTAAACATTTTAGATTTTTGCTCATCGCCCTCAGCGGCTAGCGCAGTTATACAATCCTGCAACTGAGCCAGCGCATCCAGTGGATCAGCAATCTGATGTTTCGCGGAATCCGACAAAATTTTCATTTGCTCAAGGCTATTTGACAAGGATGATTGGGCAGGACTAGCATCCATCTGTTGCCCCTGAGCATTTGACTGGCCATGCGTGCTGAGCAATAAACCTTTGCTGGCTCGGATTGAACCTGACTCATCCGTTCTCAACTCCAACCCTTGCCCTCGCGCATCACCTTTACCATCTTTCGCTCTCGGTTGTGTTAAGAAACCTAGATTAAGTTGGCTTTCGCCATGTTGACTGGCAAGTTGGGCGCTGATTTGACTAGGTGTGTCATCTAGACGCAATTGGTTGTAGCGACTACCTTTAACTTCTTTACTCTTAATGCCTGTGACGTAGCGATTGTCAGGTAAATTCCCAACATTACTGAATGTCGGCGGCTGGCGTTGATCGTGGTACATCCGTCCTGAAATATACGGACGATCTGGGTCGCCGTTGAGGAAACTGATGACAACGCTATCACCAGCACGCGGAAGTTGAATCGTACCGTATTGATCTCCTGCCCATGAACTCATCAGGTCGATCCATGCTGAATCGCCTTCACTGTCATTAGCCCCTGCACCGCCGTTGTGACTGTGATCTTCGGCTTTGGTATTTGGAAATCTAACTTGGATTCGTCCCCATGCGTCACAGTGGACTTCTTCGCCTTGCGGACAAACCACAATGCCAATCATCGGATGAACTTTGGGTAAATCATCTATGGGGTTAAATGCGGGAATGATTGGAATACCACGACGAATTGCGCTAAAGCGATTGCGGTAACGATTTGAATCAGTCTCGCTAAATCCAATATTTTTTGATTGTTTTAAATTCTCTTGCCAGCCATTGGCGGCAATGAGTTTGTTGACGCGTTCATGCACTGGTTTGGGGAGGTTATTTTCAGCTTCAAACCAGAGCTCGGTGATGACAAATTGTTGTTCGGTTTCTGGATGAGAGTCGATTTCTGCGTGACCTGTGAGCGTAAACCACTGCCCGACTTGTAGGTTTCTGACATTACCTTGGCCAAAGAAGCATTTGGATTGTTGTTCGTGGCGTTGGATGTGTAGTAAGCCGAAGCGGTCAACAGTGGATGGGTCAAGTCCAGTGGCGGGGCTACCTAATACGGCATCTTCTAAGGTGGCATTCAGGTGTTGAATACTGTCGCCTTGATCTCGATGGTTGTAAATATTAGCGGTTTGGATTTGTGCGGTCGCAGGTTGCCATTGTTGATAATTTACCGAGCCACTGACTAAGGTTCGTGATCCATTAAACTGCGTGATGGTGTCTCGAAGTTCTGTGGCGCTTTCACGTTGGTATTTAATGGTTCCAGCATTATTTTGGCTTAAGCGGCTGGCATCATCGAACAGACAGAGTTTATGGCTGACGGTGTCATTCAACAAATCACTAATCGGTTCAAAATACCAAGAAAGTCCCCAGCGTTTCCACAGACGAAAGAGAAATGCACGGTCGTCTTCGCCAGATTGCATGGTAAAGGCAATGGTTGGATATTCTTGGGTAATGCGAGAGGAATCAATTTGCAGAATAGATGCAAATAAAGGAGTGCGTGTTTTCCATTCATCCAGCAAGATGTAGGAAATGTCGAGCACACTTTTATTTATAAACACGCGGGTGTTGCGACGACGCGTCAGTAGCGATAACGCATCTTGCATGCGTAATTTATACGTCGCTAAGCCCCCATCGGACTCCCCTGCAACGGCTTCAGTGATAATGCCAGAGATCAGATGCAGCCCACCGCGATCAGTCACCATTTCAATGGCGATAGGTAGTGCGATGAAAGATTTTAGTGGGATATGTGCGCTGGTGGAGACGCACCAGAGTTCGAGGTCTAAGCCAGCACAAAGGGCATCGTGACCTGAGACGCGTTGAATGAGTAAGGCGTCGTTCAGTTGTTTATTCTTATTGGGTAGGCGTAAACGCAAAGGTCGATTGGCATCGGAGAGCTCGCTAGTCAAAGACCCGAATACAGCACTCAAAATGTTGCCGAAACTATCGAGATTCAAATTCATTTATTTTTCTCTAATTATTTTATCTGTTTACAACACATCAAATTCAATTCGGCGATTACGACGGCGTCCGTCATCGGTTGCGTTATCGGCAAGAGGTTTGGTCGAGCCCAAACCTTGCGTGGTCATTGACTCGGCATGTAGCCCTTTTTGAGTGAGATAGGTTTTAACTGCATTTGCGCGAGCTAATGACAACGTCAGATTCGTCGCGGGAATGCCTTGATCATCGGTATGCCCAATAATCCGCACCGAACGACCGCCAACTTTACTCAAAGCGACTGCGATTTCATTGAGAATGTTTTGACCTGCTGGCGTGAGTACCGCACTGCCTGACTGGAATTCGACGATTCGATTTGCCAAGGCCTTATCCACCACAGCTTGTTCTGGCGCAACAACTTCGAGTTTATTATTGACGGTGTACGCTGTTGGCAAACCTTGACCCAGTTGTTTCTCCAATTGCGTGCGTGTGACATCACAGGTGACATTGCCGCGTAACGTAATGTTTGACCCAGAAATATCTAGGCGTCCTTGGGTGACATCTTTTAAATTTGGTTGAATACTCGACATCAGAATTTGTGACCATTGCGGTGGCGTACGGACATTGCCTACCTTTAATTGATCCACCACACGATCACCATAGAGTTCGCGTAATCGCCCCAACAATGCTTGTTTTGTTGCATCATCAGGAACTGTGCCGCTTGCAACTACAGGTGCATTCACGGCATGGTTGACAGGCTGATTTGAAGTGACTGGTGGTGTGATTGATGTTGCAGTCGAAGCTAATTCAGCGTTAGCAAATGAAGACACTCCCAGAACCACACTTAAAAAAACACTACGCATTGCAATGATTTTGAATAAAATAAATGATTTTTTATTCCACATTTTTTCTTTAATCAACAACATAATTCTTATGCTCATTTTTTTAGTTTTATGAATAAGTAGATATTTTTCAGATCGCAAGAAACACTTCTTTAAAAACATGCATCAGATCAAGCAATGGCATTTGCTCATCACCCAATATCTGCTCTAGTCGCGCTAAACCTGCATCATTTTCAAGGTATGGATCTATCCATGCCGAATCAAACACATTGACCCAATGTTCGCCATTCAAATCACCTCGCATGAGACCCGCTAAGGTTGTCGAATCCGCACCTTGGAAACCGACAAGAAGAATCGGTTGTTCGTTGCGATGGAAGATTAAAGCGGATAACTCAATGGCATGAGATTGAATAAAACCAGCAATTAAACTCAACCAAAATGTTGCTGCTTTGGTACTTTGATCACCCTTCGGCAAGGGTAAAACTAAGGCTTTATTTAGATTAGCTGCACCTTGTTGAATCACTGGCTGAAGCAACATTCCTAATGCAATCAGACCTTGGACAAAACCACCCTGATGCTTAGCATGAGTTAACGCCTGCACAAAACTCCCAGCTGTTTGATACATAAGATACGTTTGGTACTCAAGACCACCGCCCACGCCAACAGCTAATGGCTGTGTTAAGCACTGCATGGCGATAGTTGCATCGTGGGTTTGAATAGTTTCAGTATTCAATGTTTTCGTGCTTTGCCAAAGTGATTGCAGCAAAACAGGCGCTTGTCCCATAAATGTGCTGGGCTTGGCGACTTGCATGCGTATTCCCGTAATCAATGGAAAACGACGATAGGATGTATCTCGGCTCGCGGTTAATGTCCCCGCCAGCACTAACGGCATACGAGTGCTACAGAATACAAAATCGAGATTTGGCATTTGATCATAATAATTTTGCCAATCGGATTGCGTTGTCTGTGCTTCAAATGCTTGTGCAACCCATTGATCGAGCACATCAAGCATCGAAGCATGTCCGTGACTCCGAATAAAATCGCCACGTGCAGGACATTTTCCAAAGTAAAACGGTACGGCTTGTGTCACTGAATCACTCATGGATGACTTCCTGTCAATGGCGTGGATGAAGTGGCTAATGCTTGACGAGTTGTTTGACTCGCTGTTTGATTAGCCACGACTTGTTGCGGTACAGCAGCATTCGCGATAACAGGCGCAACGCCCGCTACAATATTGGTCGTAATTGCAGAGACTAGCTGCAAGCCTTTTAGACCATTTCCACCAGCTGGTGCATCAAGTGCGGCACTAGCCGAACCCTTTGTGTTCGCTGCGGCTGGCGCATTGCCACCACTGATTAATCGGAATTTAACAGTGGCGGACGATGTTGGAACGTTTGCCGTTTGTGATGTTGGCAAACTTGTCCATTTCAACTCAAAACTTCCATCGGGCAGTTTTTTACGTTGAGCAGAACTCATCATGCGCTCTAAACCATACGCGCCTGGCACATCCAAAATCGTAATCAACCGTCCTTCAAAATCAACTCCTGTAATTTTCACCCCAGGTTGACTAGATGGATTTGGCCAGACAAAACTCGTCCACTCTTGTAGACCATTGCGATAACGCATGCGCTGGCCATCAACCTCGATGGAATATTCACTCAGACCTGCGACAGGTAAAGGCATGATTTGGAAAGTCGTTTGTGCAGCGTTAGTCGAACTACTTGGCGCAGCGGCTTGGGTAACTGCGCCACTTGCAACGCCACCTGTGCTGGGTCCACCGCCAATGGGTGCTAAATAGCGGGGGAAATCAGCAATGAATTTTGGATCTAAATGAACCCCAATATCATTCCAAGTTTTCGCCGATAACTGATCACCACGACGTGTCACCAGTGGATCGAGTTTTGTGGTGACAAATGCACTGACACTGCCCGCCTCCCCTAAAATTCGACCGATTTCGGCACCTGTCGCCTCCACACGCGCACCCGCTGTGAATGGATATTTCTGTGCTAAATCAACATTGAATGGCTGATAAACTTGTGCCGACCAAACCTTATTCAATTCATTTTGCGCAGGAATAATTAGTACCGAGAAAGACTGCGTCAGTGGCTTCATCAGCAATGGACGCAGCGCTTGCTTCATTTGATCGCTTGCGCCTGCAAGCATTTGCTCATCAATCAATTGCTGAGTGGCATTCAACTCTGAGCCGCCATCATTTAAGGTTTGCTTGACCATCTCCAAAGAACTCGGGCCAATGTCGCCAGCACTTTTAATTTTGTTTAATCGGCTACGGATTTGAGCCAGATTATTGAGATAAACCATTAAGAATGATCGTTTTTGATTATCATCACGGATTTTGGCAAGGTTATGAATCGGCGCAAATTCACCGCCCAAAACGCCTAGTACAGGCGCCCCGGCTTCTTGGTTACTATTTGAACCGACATTGAGCTGAACTTGACTCGGTGTTCGTTGTAATACGGATCGTTTAACCCATTCAAAAAATCCAGTTTTGGCAATCGACATACCGCCATCCATCGCCGATGGATTATCCCAACTCGTTTCACGATCCAAGACGGTGAACAACCTAGAAACTGGCGATAACTCAGGGTCGCCCAAACTATTCATTAAAATTACTTCTTGGTTAAAATCTGCCGCAGGAGTGTAATCAACTACCTGAATAAATTTTTTCCATTCAACAATGTAATCACGTTTATACAATCCAATCAGCTCTTTACGAATTTGTTCAGGACTGCCAGTTAATGTCAGGTCATCGTTACGCACCGTATTAAGTACCCAGTCCTGACCTTGCACATTTTCCGTTGCTGCTTTATCAATTGCTTTACTGATATAGCCGTCCCAAGCCGCTTTGGTAAACGTCCCAGAAACCACATAATTCCCCGTCATCATGCTTCGATTTTGCTCACCCACCACTTGCGCGACAGTAATCGTCGGATAGCGTGCCGAAGCGCGCATTTTGATTTCAGAATAAACTCGGTCTCGCGCAGGCATCCCCTTCACCACGCGACGTAAGTTATCGCGGGTCTGATCGACCAACGCCAGATTGGTTTCCAGCACAGGAAAATCAGCGACGGTTGATTGCGACAAGGAGTAGCTAATAATTCGTTCAGCACTACGAATCATATCGCTGCGAGACATATTTCCACGATTGGCATCGAGCCAAGTGCGCCAGAATCGAGTGATCTGATCATTCAAATGACTTGAATCCATATGCGTGTGATCGCCAAGCATGAGATAGGCTTTTAGGGCGTTATAGGCATCTTCAACATTGGTGGGTGAAGCTTCTTTATATTGTTGTGCCGCATTGACAGTCATTGCAGCGACAGGCTGATCTGTTGGCTGAAGTTGACGACCATTAGCATTGACCTCTCCGAGGAATTTTTCCAAATTCTCAGAAACAGGTTTAAGCATAATCTCTTGAATACCCAACAAATATTCTTGGCGTAATTTGAGTTTTAACTGCTCGCCTTGATATAAACCAAAACGCAAAGACCACGGGCGATCTTGATCGTATTGATCGAGTTGTTCCAAGCGATCTTGCAAAATCTCAAGCGACTTGAGTTGACTCGGCATATCGCCTTGTCCAGTTTGCTGAATCCGTTTCACTTGCGCCAAATCCGCAGCGACGCGCTGTACCAATTGCTGATTATTCATATAAGACCACGTCCACAGGCTTAGCAAAATTCCTGCAGAAAGTAAGGTCACCAAAAACAGAATATTACGACGCTGACGACGATCACGATTGGCATGTTGCCGCACTAAATGACGATCCGCCAAAATGACTTTTGAAAATAAATGATTCAAAAAATAGCCATGTTGAATGGTTGGCGCGGCGAAAGGTATCGCTGTTTGCGCCGAGGGATTCAAGCCAAACCGCTCAAGCATTTGGGCTGTCATGGGGCTATCTAACTTGCCTTCTTGTAATGCACTGGTGAAATAAAACCCACGAAATACAGGTTTGAATTGGAAAGGATTATCTTCAAATAAAGTTGCAATGAATGTCCGTAGCGCTGGACGAATGGCTTTAAATTCCAGCGGAAATGTCATGATACTTGGTGATAAAGTCTGATGATGACGCATCGCCAAATGTGCCGTACCGAGGTCTTTTAATCCCTCATACAACACATCCAACTGCTGATCAAAATGCGTAACGGAATCGGTTTGATCTTGTTCTTTAAAGGGGATCGTTGCCCCCCAAACCTGCGCACGATCTTCATGATCATAATCTGAGAAAAACTCAGTAAAGCCAGCCAATAAATCCATCTTGGTAAAGACTATATATACAGGTGCAAACACTTCTAATTTTTCAGTTAAATCCTGCACACGACTGCGTAGATTCTTTGCCAACATCACGACATGCCCAGGATTATGACTAGTCAATTCCGCAATACTGACTCCGATAATAATGCCATTAATCGGCGCACGTGAACGATGCTTTTTGAGTAAACCTAAGAAACCGAGCCACTCTTTATGATCTTCTTCATGCACCGCATAACGACCTGCGGTATCGAGTAAAATACCTTCAGTAGAAAAGAACCAATCACAATTACGCGTACCGCCAATCCCTTGAATCGCTGGGCCGCCTTGTTGATCGGCAAACGGAAAGCGTAAACCAGAATGTTGAATTGCCGAGCTTTTCCCCGCTGCAGGATTACCAATCATCATGTACCAAGGCAACTCATAGAGTGCCGCACGCCCCGTCCGATCACCGAGTCTGGATTTACGAATCGTGCGAATCGCTTGATTCATCCGTAGGCGTAACTGCTGCGTTTCTTCGTGATCTTGATGATTTTTATTGGAACGTCTTACCCGACTACTTTCTTGTAATAATTCTACAAGTTCGTTGCCACCAAGCGCGGAACGACGCGTCTGATACCACCAAATCAATGCCCAAACGATCAAGGCAAGCACAACACTGGCCACCACTAAATAATAAGTTGTTGCGGGCAACACACGTTGCAAAGAGATTAAGACAACCAGTCCACCCACCGTCACGATCACACGAGGATCAGAAAAAAACGACCAAATACGATTGAAATACATATTAAACTCAAAAAAATTAAATTATTAAAGAATCATGCAGTTGTATTATTAATATCTATATATTCGCCAACGACTCTGCTGAAACCTCATCACTTTCAGGCGCTGGAATAAAAGGGGCTGCAATCCACGCCCCTCTTAAGTAATTGCCTGAACTACAAATCACAGGCACATGCTGCGTGGATGATTCTGCGTGTTGCAATGCCACGGTTAACGCCAAGCCCGACATCAAAGCATTGGTATCTTCTAACAAATATCCTGCATAAACCACTTGCTCACTCGGTAGCGCAAATGGCGTCAATGCCAACGTGAGTTCTCGTAAATTTGAACTTCGCATGCTGTGCGCATCGCTGATTAACACCCCTAAATCCGGGACAAATGCAGAATCAGTCACCTTATAAATACGCCGTAACTCATCAAGGCTCGTAGCCAATGCATCTGCAGCAATTCGACCACCTGCGTTAATCGGTTTTTGCCGTGTTAATAAGATTGGCGTAGTCAATCGCGCTAAAACGGGTAAATCCGTAATTGCAGTATTTTCATTCGTCATCACCACAGCAAATCCAGCTTCTGCAGGAATCAGACGTTGGTGATCCAGCTGAATTTGATCCATAAATTCTTGATCAATGCCTGAATCCGCTGCGATGATCATTAGCATTGAAGACACAGTTGAAACGGATTGCTCAATCAACGTGTGACCAATTTCCTGAAGCGTCTGATCGGAATCAGCGACAATTTGATTAGTCCATTGCACCTGCTCTAACTGAAAACCGTAAGCTAAAATCTGTGAATGCGCCCATTGCTGTAAATACTTCTGCTCGTCTTCATCCAAATGTTCTGGCAGTAAAAAATTTATTTTTAATACCGTCGGCCAAGATATACACTGCTCAACGTCGGATGCATCTGGCAATGAAGTTTCTACACTTCTCCCTTGCCATGCAGGATGTAAAATAGCCTGACGAGACTCGGTTGGTTGTTGCCAGACTTGTGTTTCACTCATCCCTTGTGCAATTACAGCTAATGTCTGATCAAGCTGATCAAATAGATTTTGGGTAATCGCCTGAATCCTTACCGCGCGTGCAGAAAGTTGAGCCTTAGCTAATAGTTGATCTTCATCATCAATTTCAGAATTAACGGCCAAATCAATACGACGACTTAGAAGTTGCGTTCCATCAAAATGAAGCAAATCTGGATCACACTCTGCGACATTGAATTGCATTAGATTCATTAAAATTTTATCTGCGTGATCACCTAGCTGGGTTTGCACAGCGATCGCATAGACATGCAACCACGGTGCAGCTGGACCGTCTGCCAAAACAACAGGTTGATTAGCTTCATCGAGTGCCGCAGTCTCAATCGCTTCACGACGTTTTTTCTGCCATTTTTTGAATTGATAAAACCCAAAAACACTTCCTATCAACATACTTGGCAAAAGAATCATAACCAGCAACATCATCAGTGGAGAAACGTCAACGCCCGTTTGACGCCAATATGCAACTGCGACACCACCACACACCCCGAATACAGCAACGATCAATAAAATCCAACGCAATCAATTCACTCCATCAGTTTTTATTTCAAAATTATTATGAAAATTTCAAACTTTAATTGTTATCGACAGCTAAAGCCTGATTTGCAATGAGCACTGCGCCACATGCCGTTTTATCACCTTGCCTTGCAACCGCTTTGCCATTAATAACCAAAGTTTGATCGCCACTGACAATAATAGTTGTGCCACCATGTCCAGGGATTGGACAAGTCACCTTGTCACCCATGCAAGCTACAGGTACGCCATTGATGGTCAATGTTGCACTGCCTTGCACCACCGTTCCGCCATGAGTGGTCATTGCACCCACTGTTATCATTGGTTTACCTATCATGTCACCTCAAAAAACGGAATGATTAACTCATTCAAAAAATCACCTTATTCATATATCGGTGCGCCTAAATCGGCTGTTTCTGATGTCAACTTCTGAGCAAGTTCCGCATTGCCCAACACCCCGTGCATCCGAAACTCGGTATGCCCAAAATCCATCATCTTCCAGCGCCCACCCCACGTTAATCCAACCGATTCAGCAACTTCACCGTAATACTGATAACCCTGCATCGCCCAAGGATCTTTCTCAGTAATGACGACTTTTCCATCGCGTAAAAACGCCACATCTCCCGCCAGACCGAACTGGTGATAACTCCGAAAACCTGTCGCGTGTGTGACATTGACACCCATACCAGCCAATTTATTTTGTCGCTCAGGACTTCGATATCCTTCCAGCAAAACCATATCGTAGCCATAACGTTGTTTCATTAACTTAAAGACCAAAAGCAAGCGCTGCACATACCGTGGATTCATTCGACTCCACTTACGATCAGCGGTTTGCAACATCCAACTTTCCGCAGGAACAACATTGCCGGCACCATTGCCATCACCATTGGGAATCATCGTCTCTGCACTACGCGCGATCTTTTCCGCCTCAACAATCAGATCTGTGGCAACTTCTGGTGGCGGGACTAACATCTCGCCTTCAAGCAATGAATACACTTGTGGATCGGTATCTCTAAACGATTCGTAATCCATTGGCGGAATTGATGGTTCCCGTGTTGCAGCCCAAACGACAGGCGCAATCAACAACACCAAACCCGCCAAAAACACCCATATTTGATGATGATTCCCTTTCTTTTTTTGCTTGGCATAAGGTGTCGGAATCACCATCAGCAATCGACGTGCGACCACTCTTACGCGGTGGCTTAGGACACGAGGTAATACATACATGCTATCCCTCGCTTTTGCGGAAAGCAGTAAAACACCTGCGCCCACAATCAGTGAGAAATAACCAAGAATAATTAACCAAACCATTAAATCAAAATACCTATGTTTGAAAATTCAATTGATACAACAAACTGAGTGACTCCGCTCTATGCATTTGAATAAAATAAGAACTCTAAAATTATTTTTTAATCTCTGCCGTTGTATTGATTGTCGTTTGCGGATTTTTATTTTTAGCCGCGGAATGATCCATCGTATCCAGCATGCTCTTGACCAATAAAACATCTTTATCTCGTGCATTGTCTTTTTTAGGTTTAATCGTCGATTTGGACTGGTTATTTTCTTTATTCGTGTGAATATTTTTGATCGGCTGCTCTGCTTTAATCACAGCTTCTACCTTTTCTTTTTCTAGAATTTCTTTTCTTAAATCACCTTTCTCAATATTTTGTTTTTGTTCATGATTTTTTTCATGCGTACGCGTACTGATCGACTTATTTTCAATCAGTTTTTGCATGGCTAAATCATCGTTGGGTAGTGCTATATGAGACTGATGACTTGGTGTAGTGATTTTTGGCACAGTGATTCTTTTATTAAAGCGGTCTTGATCTGAAATTTCTTTATCAGAGCTAGTTTTAAAAGAAGCCAATGGGTTGCTGAGCGGTTTTATTGCTACAACTACAGCTGGAATTGGCTGTGGAATTTTAATCAATGAAGGCAATGGTAATGCAGGTGCAACAACCGTATTGCTAGCTGTTTGTTGAATAGGCTGTTGGACTGCTTGCACGTTAGGCGATGGCAAAGCGATTGCTGATATTGCTGATATTGCTGGCATCAGTTCGGACTGCTGCACCATGCCTACAACGCCGCCACCCATAGCACCACCCACGATAAAACTTGCAACCGAAACCAGCACAACATTTTGCTTCGACCAGCCGAGCGGAGCTACCGCACCAAGCACACTAAATGTCGATTTGGTCGATTGTGATCCATAAAGGCTGGGGCGTGATGGTTTATCTTGTTCTTGTATCTTCATCTTATTTTTCACGCCCCAAAAAGAATAAATCCAAAATTTCACAAAATATTGATATTTATTATTAATAATAAAAATTACGGCAGATAAATCGTCACATTGGCTTGTTGTTCTGGCATAGCAATCAAATGACTATACGGTGCAAGCACTTGCTGTCCATGATGATGTAAATAAACTTTCAGCCCGATAAATGCACCAATCGTCATCACACTCAGCAATAACAACACCATTGCTAATGGCAACTCACCACGAATGGCATGTTTCACTTGATCTGGAATCGCCCAAAATGGCGCAAAAGGTTGTTTCTTGCCTTTCAAAAAAGTGATTTCATCGCCTAATCGAGCAATTAAATAGTTAATTTTTTCAGGCGCTTCTAAACGATATTTGCCATGAAAACCTAGCAATAAGCAAAAATGAAAGACCTCAAGCGCAGGTAAACGCATCGCCCCTTGCGCCCTAAGCGTCTCTAACATCGTAAAAACCTGCTCACCCGCAAGTTGTGAACCAAACAAACTCAGCTGCAACGGCGCACAACCCCACTCTGCTTGCACCGCTTCATATTCAGGGCTTCGCTGAGTCATTAAGGTTTCATCGACTAAAGCACAATAGGCATACTTAGCATCGTGAATATTATCAGCTGAAAAATCTGCGCGGCGCGCTTGTCGCTCAAAGCTCGACAACAGTTCCATTAACTTCTCACGCAGAGAGATCGCGCTTTCAGGCACATAACCATTACGTAGCAAAAAGATGAGATAAAACCCGTCATATAGGAAATCAACCAACGATCGCTGCGCAATCCGAGCGGTGAAATCCCCAGTTGAACCATGACCAATCTCACCATTCGCGAATAGTGAAGGCGCGCCAGTTGCACTCAATGAACCATTGGCAGACATCCGTCCAAAATCATTTGTCATGATTGCATCACCGCCATTAACTCAAGTTTTAGATCCGCAAATCCGTTCGGCACATAGAGACAAATCGACTCAGCTTGCAGCATTTGTTCATACAAAGCGCCATGTGGCTCTAATGCAAAATAAGTGCTCCCCGGACGAATTGGAATCGCAGCTGGTACTTGCGCAACGTGGGTTAAATCCACCGCTGGCAACGCTGCCAAAACTCGTTTCTCAACATCATCTGGCGCACCGACTTTGAAGCGAATAGGCACTGAAGCGACTAACTCATGAGATGGCATTGATGAGCTCACCGCCAAATATAAACGCGTGCCGCGATCAATTTTTTCAGACTCAAGACCTCCAAGCCAGTAAGAAGCACGTGACTCACGTAAAGGAATCGCCAAAAATCTACTGGAAATCACGGTATCTAATAGATTACGAATAATTTGATCTAGCACAGTAAATCCATGCATTGGCGCAGAATGAACATAAGACGGTAAATCATCCAATGTATACGACTTGGCAAACGTCATCAGCCCACCAGCCATACGCAGTAATTCTTGATGCAACCGCTCAGGATGTAATCCAGCGTTTTGTAATAGATGTGCAAGCGTTGCATGAGAACTGCTTAAAGTATGCAAAAGCCAAAATGACGCAATATCACCAGAACGAAATTCGATCAGGTCTTGACCAGGTTCACGATGATGACCGTAGAGTGTTGTAATCTTGGCTTGCATGACGCCCATCAAACGCCGCAGCAACGTCATCATGACTGAGGAGCTAGACAAACTGGTAACAGGCGCAACAAATGTTGCATCCAACTCGAACAAGCCAGCGGTCGTACGTCGTAACTTTGCAATCGGCAGCGAGATCATGCCATCCAGCACGGAATCAGAAATCTCAAGCTGTTGACCTTCTAAAATCAAACGTCCCAAACGTTGAAGCACTGTAATTTCTGACGGTAAAGCATTTGTCATCAAATCATCGACTATAGTTTGTTTAGACACAAAACGTGCAGGACGACTTTGCATAACAGAATCTAAATTACTATGACCGATACGAAGCGCTGGAATAGCCAAATGCACCACGACCTGATCAGGTAAATGATTGATATCCAACTGAATCGGACTCGGTAATAAATCACGTTCAGGAGCGACATACGTCTCACCGTCTGGCCAAATCACATTTGCCTCAGACAACGACAACACGCCACTCGCCAGCGAAATCGGATCAATCACAATAGCTCTCACCCCAAACGCATATGGATGCAGAATTTTTAAGGCTTCTGACAGGCGATTTTCGTGATATTGATCTTGCATCTGGAAATGCTGAGGTCGCAAAAACAAACCCTCGCCCCAAAGCACTTTTGCTGTTTGGTACATTCGTTATCACCCCTTATTAACAAACAGAAGAAAGTGCTGATTCAATGGCAGACACTGGAGGTTTATTGAGCGTTTTTACTGTCGGCAAAACAACTGTGGTTGGAGTCACATTAGGCAAAGGAAGTAATCCATCTTTCACACGGATATCGCAACGGCCCAAAACCACATGCAATGGCTTATTTGCCTGCAAGCGACTGACAGGAATTAATAATTTCCAACGATGAGGTCGATTGTGGAGCTGAAACAAAACACCGATAAATTGCGAATCTGACGGATACTTTTCCCGAAGGTGCGTGATACGATTTGGCAATAGCAATTGCTCTTGAAAAGGCAATGCCTTCTCACCAGTCTCAATCAAATTTACCTGAGAAAATGCCGCGCCATCTTGTAATGCATAGAAGCGAAATACCGTGCTTAAACCCCGCCCCTCCGAATCACCATTGGCATCGGAAGTTGTTTCAATCAGCAGATCAACACTTCGAGGTACTAAGCTTGCCGCAAAAGATTTTGCCGCTTTCACTTGCTCTTTTGCAGCCAACTCAGCCTGTGAAGCCTTCAGTCCAACCGAAACCAATACCCCGTTAAATGCACCTTTGATTGTGAAAGGTGTTTTCGATACGGAATCATCAGGCGCAAAGACATCACCAGCGTTCACGCCTACAGCATCTGCTGCAGAAGTCACTGCTCCCGATGCTGTGTCAACGGCATTACGTACACCATCAGGGACAATAGAAACAGCAGCAGTTTTAGCAGTCTCAACGGGTGCGGCAATCACAGTTTTGGTCGTTGTGATCGCCTGACTAACACGCTCAACTCCACCGACCGAAGCCATGTGGTTAGTGACAATCTGACAACCTGATAATAAAATGCAAGGCATGACAAACACAAAATCATTAATATTATAAAAACGCATTTACTACTCATTTCTTATAAGAAAACAGATCAACTTAAAACATAAATTATTAAATTTAATTCTTGTAATATATTATCAGCAGCAAATAGCACAAATAAGAACCCTGCTTTTGTTTACATATTGTAACTAAAACTCAAATAATGCCAACTGATCGTTAAATCCAATTATTTTTTCAAAACAGGGTTGTTTTTCGATCCTAACTTGCATATCATCCCTGCGCACCAAGATGACAACCCAATAATTTAAGCAAAAAACAATGAAAAATGAAGCAAAGCGCTCATTTCAACTAAAAATACAAATTATTATTAAATCAAAAAATAATGATTAACAACATACAATTTACTATAAACGAAATATAAAACTATGACCGAATCTTATACTTTTAATTAAATTCATTTAACAATCTAACCAATAATCATGTGGAATTATAATGCTTAACTTTAAAGTATCGTTCTGTTACGCCTTAATGTTTCTTTTACCATTAAATATGGTCGGATGTATCACAACCAATAATAAAAATAAACCCGAAAAAACACGTATGCTAGGTGTTCCTGTCGCAACAGTTGAAACCGATCCTGTCATTCTTGATTTGGAAGCGACCGTTCGTAAATCTCCTGATAACACAGATGCCTGGAGTCATTTAACCAAAGCCTATTTTGACAGCAAACATTACGATCAAGCCGTACAATCTGGCAATATGGCCCTTCAACTCAATCCAGAAAACGCAGATACACGGAAAATTGTCTTTGTTTCGGGATTACGGATTGCGAGTGCAAGCCTCGATGGGATTCGCAAAGATCAACCTCTCACAGGCAGCAATTTAGCCGATGCGGAAACACTGGTCGGAACGATTCGCCAAACTTTAGGTGAAACATCACTGACGGAAACGTCGATCAAATCAACTCAAGAAAAAACAACAATGTCACGGATTGAAAAAAAGAATAAGAAGGTTAGATTGATCGCCCATGAACGCAACACGCCAAAAATAAAGCCGACTTTGAATAGCACGGCATCAAAACCAAAACTGGATGTTATTACGCAATCAAATCCAGTTGTCATTTCAAATAAACCCATCGTGACTACTTCAAAAGCTGTTCAAAAACCTGCCGTTCAAGCGGCGGCTAACAACCCTTTTGGGGCGTTTCAATAATAGGGTCAATGACTCATCAACCTAACCATTGGAAAAACAAAAAATGGCAAAAGAAAGTGTACAAAAACGCCTCCAGCGCGTTCGTCCGCCACGCGTTCAACTGACCTATGATGTTGAAGTTGGCGAAGGCAAAGAGCTTAAAGAACTGCCTTTTGTGGTCGGGGTCATGGGCGATTTTGCTGGGTCATCTGAAGTTGAACAGGCCAAACTTAAAGACAAAAAATTCGTCAACATTGATCTTGAAAACATCGATGAAGTGATTGCGGCAATGGCGCCACGTGCAGTTTTTCGTACAGAGAATCACCTGACGGATAAAGGTGGAGAGTTTGGCATCGACCTTACCTTTAAAAGCATGGAAGATTTTCGTCCAGAAGCAGTTGTTCAGCAAATCGACCCATTACGTGAACTCGTGGATGCGCGCGGTCGTTTAACGGATCTTCGCAATAAAATTTCAACCAGTGAAAAACTTGAAGATTTACTCGATGAAGTATTACGGAATACAACGCAAATTCATCAACTCAGTCAGTCCGCGTTAGTGGGAGACGAAAATGCGTAATCTTCAATCACCAGCTGAAGCTGCAGTAACTTCGAGTGCTGAATCAGAAACCAGCCTACTCGATCAGATTGTCACTGAAAGTCGTATTGCAAAATCTGACATTGAACATGCGAGGGCGAAAGACCTGATTGCTGAACTAGCTCGCGAAGTGATGTCAGGTACAGTTGTCGTTTCAGATAATTTATCAGCATCAATTGATAAGCGTATTGCGCAATTGGACGATCTAATTTCCAAACAACTCAGTGCGGTAATGCACGCGCCTGAGTTTCAAAAACTGGAATCTTCGTGGCGTGGTTTACACTACTTTTGTAGTGAAACTCCATCGAATCCAATGCTGAAAATTCGCATGCTGAATACGAATAAAAAAGAGTTGGCGAAAGATTTTCAAAGCGCAATCGACTTTGATCAAAGTGCTTTATTCAAAAAAATCTATGAAGAAGAATATGGAACTTTTGGCGGCGCTCCTTATGCGGCGTTGGTCGGTGACTTTGATTTTACTCGCCAACCTGCGGATATTTATCTTTTAGAGCAACTGTCACATGTTGCCGCAGCAGCCCACGCCCCCTTCATATCAGCCGCTTCACCTGAAATGTTTGGCTTAGACTCATTCACTGAAATGGGTCGTCCACGCGATCTCTCAAAGATTTTTGAAACAGCTGAATATACAAAATGGCGCTCTTTCCGTGAATCAGAAGATTCACGTTATGTCGCACTAACATTGCCACGCTTCCTTGGTCGTCTTCCTTATAACCCTAAGGATGGTACAACCGTTGAAGGCTTCAACTTTATTGAAGATGTGAGCGGTGCCGACCATAGCGAATATCTTTGGGTGAATGCCGCGTATTCATTTGCAACACGCTTAACAGATGCGTTTGATCTTCATGGCTGGTGTGCAGCAATTCGCGGTGTCGAAGGTGGTGGCTTGGTTGAAGGTTTGCCAGTACATACTTTCAAAACGGACGATGGTGAAATTGCACTGAAATGCCCAACGGAAATTTCAGTGACTGATCGTCGTGAAAAAGAACTGAGCGACTTAGGATTCATTCCACTCGTACATTGCAAAAATACTGACTACGCAGCGTTCTTTGGTGCGCAATCGACTCAAAAAGCTAAGAAATATGCCAGTGATGCGGCGAATTCGAATTCCATTTTGTCTTCGCAAATTCAATACATCATGGCAGTGTCACGCATTGCTCATTATTTAAAAGCCATGATGCGCGATAAAGTCGGGAGTTTTGCTTCAGCAGGGAATGTCGAAACGTTCCTCAATGAATGGTTGTCACGCTATGTGCTGTTAGATGACGGTGCTTCACATGAAGCCAAAGCCCAATTCCCATTAAGAGAAGCCTCTGTAAAAGTGGTTGATGTGCCTGGTCGCCCAGGTGCGTATAAGTCGGTCGTCTTTTTGAGACCGCATTTCCAACTGGACGAGCTGTCGGTATCGCTTCGTCTAGTGACTGAGTTGCCGCAAGCTGCAAATGGCTAACGGCATTTTTAAGAACCGTTTTGGTTTCATTTATAAGAGGAAAGTGCGATGAAAGATATATATGTACAATTTCGGGGTAAATATAAAGTTGATGGTGAGTCCCGCGACAGCGAACATAAAGATTGGCTGGAAGTAAACAGTTGGACTCATAAAATTCGTCAACCAAAATCTGCAACCGCCAGTAGCGTGGGTGGTCATACAGCTGAACGTGCTGAACACGATGACATGCTTTTTATCAAAGACCTCGATGCGACCAGCCCTAAAATGTGGGAAGCGTGTTCTGCAGGTTATACCTTTGATGAAGTACAAATCGACTTCTATCGTGCAAACGGTGACAAACGCGTCAAATACCTACAAATCAAACTGAAACACGTTCTGATTTCTAGCGTTACCCCACAAGTGACCGCTGAAGGTGTTCCGACTGAAGCATTTGGTTTGAAATATGCTGCTGTTGAATGGACTTATATTCAACAATCTATTGATGGCACGTCAAAAGGCGCAGTGACCAAAAAATGGTCATTGTCCAATAACACAGCAAATTACGCTGCATAATCACAACAATAAAGAAATGCAGGTCGGGAGTCATCATGGCTCCTGATTTTTTTTAATCCTAAGAATGACTATATCAATGCAATCGACTCGTCTCACTAATTTTGGTTTTGCACCGACATTATTTGAAAAATTATTTGATGATCAGCCTCGGTATATCAGCGAAATTAATCCGCTACGCCGCTGGAACATTGACGAATTAAAAGGTTCGGTCGCGCGTGATTTGGAAGCCTTACTGAATACACGCAGTAGTTTTTCAAAATCATTGGACAACTACCCACTCGTTCGTCGATCCGTGTTGAACTTTGGCATTTTAGACTTCGTTGGATTAAGCACAGCTAACCCAGAACATTGCTACAGAATTTGCCGAGAGATTGAGCAAACCATTGCTGATCATGATCCCCGCCTATCTCAAATCAAAGTCGAAATGGAAATGGATAGCGATCATGTTGGTTCTTTACTGTTTACCATTCGAGCAGTTTTAGTGGTTTATCCCATCAATGAAATGGTGTCATTTGACGCCGTATTACAGCCGTCAACCCAACAATATTCAATACTACATACCACTGATAGCTTTTAAGAATAGATCGTTATTAAAAATAGAATTTTGGAAGAGTAAATTGTGGAAGAACTACTACCCTATTATGAACAAGAACTTGCGTTATTTGGACGCCATGCCAAAGATTTTGCTCTGCTCTATCCAAAAATTGCCAGCCGCTTACTCATGTCTGGTGAGGCTGTTGAAGATCCACACATCGAACGTCTGATCCAAGCATTCTCCCTAATCGCTGCGCGCATCAATAAAAAACTCAACGATGGCTATAGTGACTTTACCGCCTCATTATTCGAAGTATTATATCCTGATTATTTACGTCCATTTCCATCCTGTTCAATCGCGGCAATGGATACTGGGCAACGACTAAACCAACTCACTGAACCGCTACTTGCCGAGCGCGGCACGATGTTGCAATCGAAAGCGATTCGCGGTGTACATTGCCGCTTCCGTACTGTTTATCCTGTGAAATTAATGCCGATTGAACTCGCACAACTCAAATTTAGTACGGCGATTGATGAAGAGTTTTCAGGGAAATTTAATTCATCGATTAAACTCACTTTTAATGTTTTAGCGGATGGTTTTAATTGGCAGCATTTGCTCAATGAACCATTGCGACTATTTATTGATGCTGACGCGTCAAGCGTTGCAAGGCTGCGCGAAGTACTGTTGGACAATCAGCACGCCGGTCGCTTGGAGATTGGAAATCAGCGTCAAACCTTAACGCAAACCCCATTCAAACAAGTGGGCTATCAAGCGAATGAATCCATTCTGCCCATTGAGCCGCGCGCACAACAAGCCTATCGACTGATTACTGAATACTTTGCTTTTCCAGAAAAATTTAACTTTGTCGATTTGGATTTACAGGCATTAAAGCCATTTGCTAACTCAACGACAAAGACATTAACAGTCGAATTATTTTTCAAACTTGATATGACCGATATGACGAAGCTCAAAGCCTTCGAGCAAATCAGTACACGTCATCTCCGTTTATTTTGCACGCCTGTCGTCAATTTATTTAAACGACCTGCCGAGCCGATTCGCATTGATCATAGGCAAATGGAATATCCGCTCATTGCAGATGTTCGCCAGCCAGCATCTTATGAAATCTACTCCATTGATCGTGTCCATCACGTGCGCGAAACACAAAGTGGACAAACAACATCTGAAATCCATCCGTTTTATTCACTCAATCATCATCAGAGTTATGCGAAGAATCATTACTATCATGTAGTCCGTGACTCGTTAGTCGCTAGTAATAATCCTGGTTTTGAATGCCAAGTGATGATCATGGATCGTGAATTTAATCCTGCGGAAACACAGATAGAAGTGCTAAGTGTAGACATTACCTGCACTAATCGCCATCTAGCAGGTCAACTGCCATACGGACAACAAGGCGGTGATTTGTTTCAAGAGCAAAGTGGCGCATTCCGTCAAGTACAGCTTTTACGTAAACCAACCAAGACCTATCGATTTGACCATGCGGGTGAAGGTCGCTGGCGACTCGTCTCACATTTGTCATTGAATGCATTGTCGTTTGCGCAAGAAGATGCCCACCTTTTGCGTGAAATGCTGACACTCTACGATTTGCCGCAAACCAACCAAAACCGTAAACAAATCGAAGGTATCGCTTGGATCAGATCAGTGCAAATGACTTCACGCATTGCCGCTCATCCTTATCCGTTATTTGTACGAGGATTAGAGATTCAAATTGGTTTGCATGAAGATCACTTTGTCGGAATTGGAACGTGGCTAATTGGCGATTTATTGTCCCATGTGATGGGTCTACAAGTGGGCTTGAATAGTTTTGTTCAGGTGGTTCTAAAGAGTGCTGATGATTCAAGGGAGCTGCGTCGATGTCCACCACGCAATGGTCTACGCGCTCTAGTGTAATTGAGTCACTGGAACAACATCCTGGACAGTATGATTTTTTTCAGGCTGTGCGCTTATTGCAACTTTCACTCCGTGAATCAGGTCACATCGATCCTGAATCGGCATTAGGTGAGGAAATTAGTTTTTTCTCATCGCTATCACTGGCATTTCCTGCGGGTGAAATTGAGTCTTTGCGGGTAAAACAGCCTTTACTTGAAGATGAGTTCATTACGTCAAAATCGTTATCCAGCAAAAGGTATCGTCTCTGTCCAACGATGATTGGACTGACAGGCCCACTTGGCGCTTTGCCTGTTGTTTACACGCAAGGGTTGAGTGCTCAAGTCACCATTAAGCAAGATAGTGCGGCGGCATCATTTTTAGATTTATTTAATAATCGCCTGATTAGTTTGTTTTTTAAGGCAGCAACGCTCTATAGCCTGCCGCTGCAATATGAAATTAAAGGTCGCCATGCCTATCTCGATCACTTACATGCGTTGGCAGGTTATACGCCAACGCAATCATCAGAACCAACGATTGATGAAGCTTTTGCTCAATTTGGTGGACTCATCCAAGGTCAACAAGTTTCTGGTGAAAGCTTATGCCAAGTTTTAAGTTCATATCTAAATGAACAGGTCAGCATCGATCAATTTATACCTGAATGGTTTGAAATTCCTGAAGATCAGCGGACCAGTTTAGGCGGAAGTTTTGCGCAATTAGGTGAGACTACATTTTGTGGTACACGCGTACTACAAATTGACAGTCGGATTCGACTAAACATTGGACCTTTATCACAAGACACTTATGATGCATTACTGCCTAATGGTAAAATGCATTTAGCAATGAAGCAGCTCATCACGCGCTGGTGCAGTCCAACGACTTCAATTGAAATAGTTTTAGTGTTAGATAAAAATGCAGTTCATGCCGTCCAGCTGGGCAATGATTCAAATCGAAGTTTAGGTCAAGGTCTGTTTTTATTATCAAAATCGGTAGATCAGCATCAATCGCAAACAAGCTATATCCTCAATTAAACTCCAATCGTTACATGAAACAAAATATGCATCTTCCTATTGATAAAATATGCCCCTAACCCCATACATTTAATTCACAACTTGCTACAGTTTAAAAATCATAAATAATCACAGCTCCATTACAATTTAGTCTCTCTAATTGTGGCAAAATAAAGATATCTCGTTTTGTGTCACATGTTGCATTTTAAGACGTTGCAACTTTTATCAATAATCAGGAACCTTCATGAGCGCAAGTACATTGAGTGATAAAGCATTGGCCGTTACACCGCCGAGCGCATCAACACTCATGCCTCTTAATACATTGTCTTTAACTGCACCAGGTGTCAACCTCGGCGCATATATCAACACCATTAGCCAAATCCCTATTCTGACGCCAGAGCAAGAAAAAGAACTCGCCGAACGTTACTTCTATGATGGTGACGTGGATGCTGCCCGTGAATTGGTACTGTCGCACTTACGCTTCGTCGTACATATTGCGCGTAGTTATGCTGGTTATGGTTTGCCACAAGGCGATTTGATTCAAGAAGGCAACGTCGGCTTAATGAAAGCCGTTAAACGCTTCGACCCGACGATGGGCGTGCGTTTGGTGTCGTTTGCGGTGCATTGGATTAAAGCTGAAATTCATGAGTTCGTGATTCGTAATTGGCGCATTGTTAAGGTCGCAACGACGAAAGCACAGCGTAAACTGTTCTTTAACTTACGTTCATTGAAAAAATCTAGCCGTAAATTGACGCTACAAGAAGCTGAAGACATCGCACGTGATTTAAATGTCACTGCCGCTCAAGTGCTTGAGATGGAAGGACGTTTGACTGCGTATGACGCATCGTTTGAAGCGCAAGCGGAAGACGATGAAGAAGGTCGTGTTGCGCCAGTCATGTATTTGGAAGATACGCGCTTCGATCCTGCACGCGAGGTTGAGGAAGCCGATTGGGAGGCGCATAGCAATAACGCGCTCGCCAATGCGATGGGCAAACTCGATGATCGCTCACGCACGATTCTGAAACGTCGCTGGCTCGATGAAGAAAAATCCACTTTGCACGAACTGGCTGCCGAGTACAAAGTTTCAGCCGAACGCATTCGTCAGTTAGAAAAAAATGCGATGGATAAAATCCGTACCGCAATGTCAGTGGGTTAAGCGATGAATTGGTTGGCAATCTCCGCAGTCAATCTTGCTGCTGCGGTCATGTTTGGTGCTTTTGGTGCCCATGCACTGAAAGCACGTCTAAGTAGCGAACAGCTTGGCTGGTGGCACACCGCAACAGAATACTTTTTTTATCATGCGCTTGGCCTGCTGGTCATCGGCGCATTGCTTCGCACAATTCCTACTCTCGAATTACGACTACCTGCTGGCTTTCTACAAATCGGTATTATCATTTTCTGTGGCTCGCTGTATGCGATGGCACTTGGCGCACCGCGTTGGTTTGGTGCGATTACACCGATTGGCGGTACAGCATTTATTCTGGGTTGGCTGCTTTTGGCTTGGTCAGCGTTTAAGGTGTCTGCGACGTGAGTATTTCAATATTAGTGAATGGCGAACAGTTCGAAACCACATCCAAAACCTTAGCCGAACTGGTAACAGAGTTAGGATTAAACGGTAAACGCTATGCGATTGAAGTCGATGGTATGTTGATTTCCAAAAGCCGTCATAGCGAATACACATTAAATACAATGCAAAAAATTGAAATAGTTCACGCAGTTGGAGGCGGCTAATGGCTACATGTTGTGACATCCACCATCACGATGAATCGCATGATCATCAATCTGATGTTTCAAAAGCGATTGAACTTAGTGAAGTCTTTTGGCCAGAATTTGTCTACCACGATGGACGCGTTTACTTAGAAAGTGCGCCTGATAGCGAAGACTATCTCGAACTCCTTCTCGCTTGTGAATATGACAAAACCACCGTTCAAGCATTATGCAATCATCGCCATTTGCTTGAATACTGTTTAGCGGTTGATGCTCAAAACACGCCATCGCGCGAACAGCTCATTACTTTTGGTCAGCGTTTGCAAGCGATGTGGCAAGCCAAACTTGCTCAAGATTTTCCAAATCTAAGCATCATCGTTGCGTTTGATGCGCAAGATGAAGATCCGCTAGATGATTTACAAATCGTTGTTTACGAAGAAGAAGTTGAATGAACGCCATGACTACTCCATTTCAAGATCAACCGCTCATTGTCGGCACACGCACCTTCTCTTCGCGCCTTTTAGTCGGTACAGGAAAATATAAAGACCTCGCAGAGACTGGCGCAGCGATTAGCATGAGTGGCGCTGAAATTGTCACGGTCGCGATTCGCCGCAGCAACATCGGACAAAATCCGGGTGAACCAAATCTGCTTGATGTGATTCCACCAGATCGCTATACGATTTTGCCCAATACTGCAGGTTGCTTTGATGCAGACAGCGCGGTGCGTACTTGTATGCTCGCGCGTGAACTCTTGGATGGCCATAACCTCGTTAAACTCGAAGTGTTAGGCGACACCAAGACTCTTTACCCGAACGTCGTCGATACGCTCAAAGCTGCGCGCACATTGATTGATGATGGCTTTGAGGTGATGGTTTACACGTCTGATGATCCGATCATTGCGAAAGAATTGGAAAACATGGGCTGTGTTGCAGTCATGCCATTGGGTAGTTTGATAGGTTCTGGTTTAGGTCTGACTAATCCGCATAACATTCGCCTGATTCTTGAAAACGCCAATATACCGATCATCGTTGATGCGGGTGTTGGGACTGCTTCAGATGCGGCTATTGCTATGGAGTTGGGTTGTGCTGGAGTATTGATGAATACCGCAATTGCAGCAGCTCAAAATCCTGTATTGATGGCTTCGGCGATGAAAAAAGCGGTTGAAGCTGGACGTGAAGCGTTTCTCGCTGGTCGTATGCCGAGGAAGGCTTATGCGAATGCAAGCTCGCCAGAGACTGGGTATTTTTTTAAGTAGTTACATCCTTCTTATACAACTATGAAATCACACTGGTTATTACGCCCAATGTTTAATATTACGCAGTCGCTTGCTGACACAATCTTTTCTTGGGCGAATATCCTTCTAGTTATTGGCGCGGTATTAGCATTAATCGGAACTGCTGGCGTTGTTTGGAGTGGAGGTATTCGCGAAAAATTTGCAGATGAACGAATTTCAGCTAATGAAGCCGAAACGGCAAAAGCTAAAGCAGAAACAGCGGAAGCAAAACTAGAACAAGAACGACTTAAAGCTCAGATGGCTTGGCGGCGAGTATCTTTAGAGCAAGCTCAACGGCTTGTCTCGGCACTACAAGGGAAACCCTTTAAGCTTTGGCTTACTTTTGTTGGTGATGATCCAGAATCAACTGTTTACCGTGAAGATATAAACGAAGTCCTTACCGCAGCAGGATTAGAAACAACATTTTACAGTGGCTATGTAAGGGCTGTTGGTCTTACTATTAAAGGTGGCTCTCAAGTGCAACGGTCACAGCTTTTACAAGCATTTCATAGTGCAGGATTACCACTCATTGAATCTAATGAACAGAGTATGATGTCTGGTGCGTTGGAAATTCTTGTTGGAACAAAACCGCCTCCAGATTTCCAAAATTAGAATTACCAATCTTTGCTAAAAAATTCTTGGAGACTTTCCGGCAAAAGTAACAAAGACTATTGGTTAGCTCCCCGCTTTCAACACCACCAACTTCACATCCACTGAACCTTCATCAGACGACACCAAAATCTCATCATCCTGAATCGTAAAGCTCCAACGAACGGAACGATTAACCAATGCTGTCAGCGCTTCGCTTTGCTCAGGTAAAAGCTGTAATACCGTCACGTTATCTAAACGCGCAATTTTATTTTCAATGCCTTTAAACCACACATCCGTGCTGGTGTTATAGCTCAGTACTACGACTTTTTTTGAACGATTCGATGCTTTCTTAATGCGCGTTTCATCAGGCTGACCGACATCAATCCACAACTGAATCGCATCGGTTAAATCTTTATCCCACACATCAGGCTCATCAACCTCAAACAAACCCTTGGTAAACGTCAGCGACTCACTCGCGTACACACCAAACATCAGCACACGCGCCATCACACGCTCCTCCGTTTCCGAAGGATGACGCGCAATCGTCAGTGAATGCGTTTCATAATAATGACGATTCATATCAGCAATTTGCAGGTCAGCTTTATAGATTGTTGCTTTCAGTGCCACGATGAATCTGCCTTATGAATACGAGATGTAAAAAGATGCGTAAGCATAGAGGATTCACTGGCTTAAATCATAAATTTTTCTACTTTTTGTTTTTAGATTTTGACCTTTGCTGTGCTGTTCACCCGTCTGGAGCAACTGTTTGAGCCAAACATTCATCACTCAATATTTTAATATCTTGGATAAGCCCAACTTTTAAAAATTCCTCCCTGTACGCGAGTTTTGCGAAGGACACGGTTTTGCTTACTTTTTCCAAGAAAAAAGTAAGGCGAGCCGCAGGCTAATCCTCCCATTAATAATCTCAACGAAAAGACACCCACGGGATAAAGCTTTTGATTTACAAAAATTCAATCCACCAAATCGCAGACAAAAAAAAGCCAATTGGTAAAGGTGGTCAATTGGCCCTGTTCTAAAGCAATTTGGTTTTTACTTAAAGTAAGCACCTTCCCGCTTGGTATGGTCTGTCTTATCAATCACACGTCCAAGCTCAGGAATATGTTCTTTTAGCGAGGTTTCTACGCCTTGCTTCAATGTCATATCTACCGCCGAACAGCCCTGACAGCCACCCCCAAATTGCAAAACTGCTGTCAAACCATCCGCTGGATCATCAAACAACTCAACTAACGATACATTACCACCATGTGCAGCCAAACCTGGATTAATTTCAGACTGCAATACATAACCGATACGTTCTTCAATCGAAGCATTCGCACCGATACGTGGCACTTTTGAATTCGGTGCTTTAAACGTCAACTGACCGCCAAAACGATCTTTGTTGTAATCAATCACCGCATCTTTCAAATATGAAATGCTTGGTTGATCAATATACGCCGCAAATTCTGGATAGATAATCTTGGCATCCGTCGTAATTTCTTCACCTGGAGTGCTATACGCCATGCAACATTCCGCACGTGGCGTTCCTGCATTTTCAACAAATATACGCACACCAATGCCGGGGGTATTTTGTTTAGCGAGTAATTCTTTGAGGTATTCTTGCGCTGAAGGCGTGATCTGCATATTTGGCTGATCGCTCTCGACTGATTCAGGCGCCTCTAGAACAACTGCTTCACTTGCTACATCTGACATTGTTTCTTCCTCGGTTACAGCCTTCAATCTAAAAACGGGCTAGTGATCTCTATGATAACATCTATGGGGTTTCATCATGCATTTGACAAGGCAAATTGAAAAATTTATCGCCAAATCACCACATAAAAATTAACCCATTTTCGACAACTAAATTCAGAAAACCAATCGTTTTATAGCGGCTTCTTCGCTGCCAATTTTTTCAACCTGACAATGGTTTTTTCCAAGCCATCGGCAAATTGTTTCTTATCGCGATCAGTCAACGGCGGTGGGCCACCGGTTTGCACACCCGCCCCACGCAAACTATCCATAAAGTCACGCAAATGCAGCCGTGCACGCACATTTTCAATGGTAAAAACCTCACCACGCGGATGTAGCGCGGTACCGCCTTTTTCAATCACTTCCGCCGCCAATGGAATATCCTGCGTCATCACCAAATCGCCCGCTTTCATTCGCGAAACGATTTCTTGATCTGCCATATCCGCACCACCCGAGACTTGCAACGAACGAATCAAATTTGACGGGGCAATGCCGACAGGCTGATTAGCAACAAAAACCGTCGGAAGCTGATGCCGATCAGCAGCACGGAAAATCACTTCACGCAAAATTCGAGGACAGGCATCGGCATCAATCCACAAGGTCATTGTGGATAATGGCTTTGGGGCAACTTTTTCTTGATCAGTCATTAACGTGGCTGCATACGGATTGCGCCGTCTAAACGGATGGTTTCACCATTCATAAAACTGTTCTCAACGATATGCACTGCAAGTTTTGCGTACTCTTCTGGATAGCCCAAACGCTTCGGAAATTGCGTCATTTCAATCAGCGGCAACTTCACGCTATCAGGTGATGCGTTCATGAGTGGTGTATTAAAAATGCCTGGTGCGATGGTATTTACGCGCACACCCATCACAGCCAAATCACGCGCGAGTGGCAACGTCATACCGACCACGCCACCTTTCGATGCGGAGTAAGCCACTTGACCAATCTGACCATCAAACGCTGCAACCGATGCCGTATTGATGATTACACCGCGCTCGTTATCATTATCGTCTGGCGTGTTGTGCTGCATCGCTTCAGCGGCAAGACGTGTGACGTTGAACGTACCAATCAAATTGATGGTAATGACTTTGGTGAATAATTCGAGTGAATGCGCACCGTTTTTACCAACGGTACGACTGGCTGAACCAATCCCCGCGCAGTTGACAGCAATATGTAAGCCGCCAAAATCTTGCACCACTTGATCAATCGCAGTTTTGACCGAGACTTCATCGCTAACATTGACCGTGTAAGCGCGTACATTTGCACCGAGTTCTTGAGCGACTAAATCCGCTTGTTCACGATTCAAATCAAATATCGCAACGCGTGCGCCTTTCTCAGCTAATAAACGAACCGTCGCCAGCCCTAAACCTGAAGCGCCACCTGTTACTAAAGCGACTTTATGTGGTAATGAAGCGTTGAAATTCATGGGTTCTATCCCTATGTATACAGTGAGAAGTAAGAAGATGGCTAGCTTAGGCGATTTAAGATATTTTTGTCAGTGCTCTACGCTGCGATTTATTAGATAGTTATTAGATAGTTTTCATCATTGACACTAGACCAAACCGATAATATTCATTATATTCAATACAATACCGTAGGGAGCTTGGAATGACTGAACAGTTTGACAGTAATGATTACCAAGCGAAGGATGATTCCACAGCAACTCGCCCAGCATCACATGATGAACAAGCCAGCAAAACCACAACGGATACACCACCCATGAAACCAGAACTACTTAAAGTTGATTGTGAAATCCTTGGTGATCATGGTGCGCATTGGCAAATTCTCACCGACTCAGTCAGCGAAACAGTACCGAAATGGTTAGAGCTGTCCATTGACGATGCAGTCATGCCCCGCGGTTTATCCAAAACCGAACATCATGCTAATGATACCGATACCCATTGGCTGATCGCTGGGCCAGACGGTGTGGTTCAAGCAGCCCAAATTTTAGATATTACCAATGGTCGTCCAACGGCTTTGCGTAGCGCCTACCCGTTTTTGAATAGCCAACATGCCACAACGGTTCAAGTGTCGCGCGTGTTGCATTGTGAACACTCACTTGAATCCGTACTAACTTTAGAAACCGCAGATGGCTCGACGCTGTATGCCTTTGATGCGCTCTATCCTGTTAATCAAAATCATTATCTTGCGCAAGTAAACTACCGTGCCTATCTAGGCGCATTTGCCTATGAGCTAGAACATATCGGCGCGAATGAAACGATTGTCGTTGATGATCCCGCCGCAGTTCGCCATCATCGCGCATTGAATGAAATTCTTGCTGATAATGACGGCGTTGCGCCAGATGATCTACAAGAAAAACTCGCAGCTTGGCAACCAAAAACACCCGACGACGAAGCGCCTGTCACGTTGGATCTATCCAATATGGTGGCTTACTTGTTTGGTGAAAATTTTGGACAAGAAGATGAAGCATGGTTTCAAGGCGAAGTGCTTGGCGCTCAGCCATTGAACTTTATGGATCAAGTTGGACAATTATTGGATGTGGTCATTCTGCGTGAGCCTGATGCTGTGCCAGTGGTCATTCAAGTTGCTTATTTCCCACGAGGAGAAGCAATAAGGGTGAAAGCAGGTGAGTTTATCCGTGGCAATATCTGGTTGCAAGCAGCGATTTATGCACTAGCACCAACCAAATAATAACTCGCTTAGAAATCAATAAACCCGCCTATATGAGCGGGTTTATTTTTTAAAGTCATTCAACGGTTGGAACAAGGGTTCAATTTGCCCCCACAAAAATCATTGGTCTTTTGTCGGTGATTGATTTTTAGTTGATGACTTATCTATTCATTACTTAATGATTGTGACTGAACCCGGCGGTGAAATTTCTTCGTGAACAACCACCCGCTTCACGACATGACCTTTATTTGCATGATGTCGATTATGGTGATGATGTTTTTTGCCATGATGACGGTAAGCCTTACCATTATGGTGATGCATGCCCGATTTGGCATGGTGAGACGTAGTTTTAACGGTTGTTGTAGTAACCGATGTCATATCCGCATAAGCGGCTGTTCCGAGCATCATTGCAATTGCAGCGACAATAACTTGAAGTTTCATTTGAATCTCCTGATGGAAAAACTAAGTTGCACAGCAGAGTTAAAAAAGCATTTTTATTGGCTATGAGAAATCTATTCTCTACTTTAATTATTAGGTTAATTAGGCAATTCTAACCATAAAATTGCTGCACCAAGATAACCACGCCACTCACAAACAAGTCAATACAACAGAATCTTAAGCTACACAAACTACAACAGAATATAAGTTAAAGTGAACATAAAGCTACATTGCGACTTACTTTTCGAACGACTTATCTTTCGACCAAAAAAAACCCGCCTAACTCAGCGGGTTTATTCATATCAAATCGATTATTCAGTCACAGCCAATACGCTTTTGAACAAATCTTTTTGTTCTTGGCTTGGACGTGCAGTTTGCAGCGCCATCAATTGAGTCATATCGCCAAGCACTTTGATTTTGCCTGACATGAACGCTTGCATTGCTGCTGCCATATCAAACTCAAGGAATACTTTACGCAATGTGTCAGCATCGAGGTTTAGAGTCGCTTTTGCATTCGATGAATGACCTTTGACAATTTTCCCGCCATCTAGCGCCATATCAACATTGCCGTCTGCGCCGCCACTTACACTCATGTTGAGTGCCAAATTAGCCAGCGTTGGTGGCAAATTTAAATCGCCAGCAGCTTGAGTCATTTTCTCAACTGTTTCAAACCAGTCATTTGTCAAAAAAACTGCCATTTTGGATTCCTCGTAATATGGATGTTCAAGTCCATTCAAATAAACTTTTAGAAACCTCTTCTTTGCTCAATAATCAACATTGATGCATCAATAAAGGCTTCGATCATAACGAATTGATATGAAGGCATATCCTGCCTTCGATACAAAAGCATGCCACTTTATATCAAAATCATAGAGGCAGCGATATAGCACATCTGTTGTTTTTTAAAATCGATTATGGAAGTTTTCGCTATTTATTTGGTGTTTATGCCATATCCCCGATAAGCATCGATACAACACGAGAGTTAAACATGCCACCAAGAAGGTAAAACAT